>JBKPRV010000156.1:0-7014 GCA_046734715.1 Actinomycetota bacterium
GGACAGACACCGCGACCGACGCGCGCCCTCCTAAGCGGTAGGCCGCAGGTTCGAGCCTCGCCCGGCGCACATCGGTGGCGCGGCAGGAGTGCGCTGTGACCTTCGGAATCGTCTGGCCGCCGGTCGGCGTCGCTATAGCACGGAGATCGCGACGGAGGAGACCCCTGATAAGGGTGAGGTCGCTGGTTCGATTCCAGCTAGCCCCACACCCCCACCCGGGCTGGAGCGCCCCTGACCAGGGATTTCGCTCGCCCGCCGGTCACCCGACCTTGACCGCCGTTGACCGCGGCTACCCGCTGCAGGCCCTTAGTCGTGGGACCAGCGTGGGACCAGCGTGGGACGACACCCCGGACACATCCATCCACTACTAGCCATCCGAACAAACGTTCGCTAGCGTCTTGGTCATGCACGACGACCAGCTCAACAAGCTCGTTGCCCGCCACGCCGTGTTCACCACCACAGCAATGCACATGCAGCATCCGGGCGACGACTACGAGGGCTGGCGCCGTGACTGGGCCGAGGTCAACCGCCTGGTCGAGGAGATCAACCGCCTGGTCAGGCTTCGTCCGCATCCACCCGCGTGACGGACGTCAGCTGCGAACCGCACCGGCCAACGCTGCCCGCGCGCCCCGGGCTGGGGCCCTGGCCCGCCACGGACTGGTCGGATCGATGGGCCAGGTCGGCTCCGCCGGCGACAACGCCGCCATGGAATCCTTCTTCGCCTCCTCCAGCGCAACGTCTTGGACCGGCGCCGCTGGACCACCCGCGACCAGCTGCGCGTCGCGATCGTCACTAGATCGAGCGGACCTACCACCGACGCCGCCGCCAGACCGCCCTCGGCCGCCTCACCCCCATCGAATACGAGACCATCATGACCCCACAGACGGCAGTCGCCGCCTGACCCGACCTGTCACCTCAACACGCGGCAATCCCTTCGCTCGTTGCGAGCCGTGACGAACTCGATGGTGCGCTCGCAGAAGGTCACGTCGCTGGCTGAGTTCCAGACCGTCCCCTCGACCAGGTCGGGCGGGACTAGGCAGCGAGCGGGAGTCGGCGCGGGCAGGGGAGCTTGGCGCCGGTGTCCGGTAGGGGCCGGAGGTTGAGCGCGACAAGCGCGGTGAGGGCGATGACGGCGGCGACCACGAGGAGGGCGTCGGTGATCCCATCCCCGGTGGCGACTCTCAGCGGCTCACCTGCCAGCCCGCCGGTGCCGGCGTTGGCCACCAGGACGAGGAGGGCGAGGCCGACCGCGGCGCCGATCGATGTGCTGGTCGAGGCGATGCCGGAGGCGACGCCCTGGTCGGTGTCGGCGACTCCGGTCCCGGCGACGATGAACATCGCGGTGAAGACGACGCCGTCGCCGATGCTGACTGCGATCATCCCGGGGACCAGCGCCGAGTAGGAGCCACCAGGCGACATGCCCAGGGCGAGCGCGGCAGCCCCGAGCGCACCCAGGCCGAGGGCGGCGACCAGGGTGCGCCGCAGGCCGAAGCTTGTCGCCAGCCGGCCGGCGAGCGCGGAGGCGGCCACCACGACCGAGGTGGGCAGCAGGAACGCGGCCCCGGTCTGGAGGGCGTCGTAACCGTGGACGTCCTGGAAGTAGAGCGTGAGGAAGTAGAGCACCGAGCCGAATGTCGCCCAGAACAGGAACGCGATAACGGCGGCTGTGCCGACGTTGCGGTTGGCGAGCAGCCGTGGGGGCACAAGCGGATCAGGACTGCTTCGCTCGACGAGCGCGAGGACGCCCAGCGCGATGACGCCGCCGGCCGCCGCAGCAACGATGGCAGGCGAGGCCCAGCCGAGGCTCGGACCCTCGACCAGGGCGAACACGAGCAGCGTCACGCCCATGGAGGCGCAGAGCGCACCGGCAAGGTCGAAGCTGCGCTGTGTGTCGGGCCGGCGGTCGGCGGGGATCAGCCGGAAGGCGAGCGTTGCCGCCATGGCGGCCAGCGGCACGTTGATGAAGAACACCGCCTCCCAGCCCAACGCCTGGGTCAGGACACCGCCGAGCAGCACGCCGAGCACGAGCCCCGCGGCCCCGGCACCACCCCAGACCGCAACGGCCCGGTTGCGCGCGCGGCCCTCGGCGAAGGTGGTGTTGACCAGCGAGAGGGTGGCGGGAAAGGTGAGCGCTCCGCCGAGGCCCTGCAAGGCGCGGGCAACGAGCAGGAACTCGGGGCTGGCTGCGAGGCCGCCGGCGAGGGAGCCCACGGCGTACAGCCCGAGCCCCGCTACGAACACCCGGCGCCGTCCGACCAAGTCGGCGGCGCGGCCCCCGAGAAGCAGGAAGCCGGCGGACGCCGCCGCGTAGGCGCTGATCACCGACTGCAGCGTGTGGGCCGAGTACCCGAGCTCGCGTCCGATTTCGGGCAGCGCCACGACCACGATGTACTGATCGAGCGAGACGACCAGCATGGCGAAGGCGAGGAGTGCCAGAGTCCTGGTCGGCCGCGTGGTCCTCATGGGGCCGGCTCGGCTCGCTCGAGGCTAACCAGGAGGCTCTTCAGCAGACCGTCGAGGCGGCGGCGCTCATCCTCGGTGAGCGTGCTGAGAAGGCGCGCCTCGTTGGCCACATGCGTCTCCAGCGCCCGGTCGATGACCTTCTTGCCGCGGCGGGTCAGGCGTATCCGCGTTCCCCTGCGATCGTCAGGGTCGGGGCGTCGCTCGATCAATCCCTCGGCTTCCATTCGGTCGAGCCGCTTGGTCATCCCGCTCGAAGAGATGAGGGTGGCGCGCATGAGCTCCGTCGGATTCAGCTCCCAGGGCGCCCCCGCGCGGCGCAGCGCGGCGAGGAGGTTGAACCACCCCGTCTGCAGACCGTGCTGTGAGAGCCCCCGGGAGAGGGCCTCGTCCGAGAGATGCACGACGCGGAAGAGCCGGCCGTACAGGGCCAGAGGGGTGACGTCGAGGTCGGGTCGCTCGTTCCGCCATTGGCCGACAATCTCGTCCACGTGGTCCTGCATGTCGCTCACCGATGTCAGTGTACGGTACCGGAGAGAATCTTGCTAGCGAGTATCTCGCTAGAGGAAGGAGTTGGACGGATGAGAGCGGTTCCCACAACCATCAAGGCGATCCGGCTCCACGCGCCCGGCGTCGACGGCCTCCGGTACGAGGAGATCGAGACTCCGTCGCTCGCGGCCGGTGAGGCGCTGGTCGAAGTGCACGCTGCCGCGATCACGCGCGACGAGCTCGAGTGGCCGCTCGACCGTTTGCCCGCGATCCCGTCGTATGAGCTCTCGGGGGTGGTGGCGGCGGTCGCGGACGACGTCGCGATGGTCGCCGCCGGCGACGAGGTCTTCGCGTTGACGCCTTTCGACCGCGACGGCGTCGCCTCGGAGTACGCCGCCGTACCGGCGGCGATCCTCGCTCCCAAGCCGTCAGCGCTCGGCCCTGTCGAGAGCGCGGCGGTTCCGCTGCCTGCGCTCAGCGCCTGGCAGGGCCTGTTCACCCACGGCCACCTCGAGGCCGGCGAGCGTGTACTGATACACGGCGCGGTGGGCGGTGTCGGCCAGTTCGCGACCCAGCTGGCGCGTTGGCGCGATGCCCACGTCACCGCAACCGCGTCGGCCGACGCGTTCGACGTCGCACGCGAGCTCGGAGCGCACGCGGTGCTCGACGGCCGGAGCGAGCTCGACCACGGTCTCGGCCCCTTCGATCTCGTGTTCGACACCGTCGGTGGCCGGCTCCTCGAGAGCGCGACCGCTCTGCTCGCAAACGGCGGCCGTCTCGTCACCGTCGCGGAGGAGCCGCCCGGGCAAGGGACGTACTTCGTCGTGGAACCGGCCCATGAGCAGCTGATCGAGATCGCGCGCCTCGTGGACGGCGGCCGGCTTCGCGTCGCGATCGACTCGACGTTCCCGCTGTCTGACGCGGCCGCCGCGTTCACGCGCAGCCTCGCATCGGGCAAGCGGGGCAAAGTCGTCATCCGCGTTGCGTCCATCCCGGTCGTTCCCGATGATCGCTGGGCCGGCGTACCTAGGCGATGAGCACGTGTTGGTTGCCGCGTGCGGCGCGCCGGACCGGCGGGTGACCACGTGTGTCACGTCTCGGCCTTGATGGCAAGGGTGTTGCCGTCGAGGGTTCTGGAACCAGGCGATCCGGCCGCCGCCGGCTCGCGGACCGATGCCTTCGGTGTCCGCCTTGAAGGCGTCGTACCGGGTGAACTCGCAGCCCGCAGCAGTCGACGCGGCCGCCGCCGGCGATGTGGGCGTCGGGTCCGCGTTGCACCACCGGCAGGCCGAGGTTGCCCTCGAAAACGCGACAGCCTGCTGAATGTCGGACACGGCACGAAGTTGCACCGAGCCTTGATGCCATGCCCACCACGACTCGCGCACCCTTGTGCAGGATGAGCGCCGCTCTGTTCGCGGATCGCCCGGTGACGACGTGGTACACGAACCGTCGCCGTCCACGAACTGGTGCGTGACGGTCGTATCGAGGACCTGTTCGGAAATCACGACGCGGTTGACGGCCCCCGGAGGCGGTCGGCGCGCCGGTCACGTCTCGAGGTCTGCCGGCATGTAGACCCTCGTGTGTTAGGACTCGGGCTCCGGATGCACCCCACGCCCTGGCCAATACCGTGTCGCGCCGCAGCTGATCCCGGCGGTGGCGGCCGCCGCACCCGACGACCTGACCGCGCGCCGCCTCGACCCGGACTCGCTTGCCCACTGGCTTCCTCATCCCGCCAGGCCTCTTCGCGATCATGAACGACGCCGTGACCTGGACGGCGGAGCTCTCGGCCGCCAATGGCACGGGAACGGCCCATGCGCTGGCGCGCATGTACGCAGCGGTCATCGGCAGCGTCGACGGCGTCCGCCTGCTCGCGCCCGAGACCGTTGCCCGCGCGACCGAGGAGAGGTGCCGCGGGATCGACCGCGTGGCCGGCTACGAGACGCCTGCGCCCTCGGTATCCAGGTTCCGTTCCCTTGCCGGCCTATGACGGGGCCGGGCAGCGTCCGGCACCACAGCCTCGGCGGCTCGGTCAGCTTCGCCCACCCGGGCCACGGGTTCACGTTCGGCTGCACGGTCGAAGGCCAGATGGGCCCGGCACGCCGGCGCACCGGCGACCGGTGTCTCTCGTCGACTCCGTGGTTCGCTGCTGCGTGGCGTAGGCAGGCGGAACACCACCTGCGGAGACAGCGTGATCGAGCCGGTTCCGACCTGACCTGCAACGGTTGGTGCGGGTCGGGTCAGCATTCACGCCCTTGGCTGCCGACGAGCCGGTCTAGCTGTGGCAGCACATAGTCTCGGAAGTGCTGGGCGGGATCTTCGTGGCCGATGTATGCACGCACGACCTTGCCGCCCTTCGGTTCAGTGGCGGCGCGAAGGTCGGCCTCGAGCTGCTCGTCGACGGAACCACCGGCCACCACGGCGACGAGCCGGTCGTGCGCGGCGATGGCGGCCAGCGCCTCCTGGCGCTCGAATGCGCCCGTCGCGACGAAGCCGGCCGAACGCAGCACGCCGAGCGCCTTGTCCATCTTCTCTGGTGACTTGCCGACGACGACCACGTGGCCACGGCCGAGTCCATGAGGCGCCTCGGTCATTGTTCCTCCCGTCGTGTGGGCATTCCTACCCTTCCTACCCGTCTCGAAGCGCAGCGCCAACGGCCTGGTCAGGGCAATCCCGATCGCCGCCGACCGGATTCCTCTACAGCGAGGTGGCGTCGTCGTACCGGCCTGTGCGCCGGCGATGATCCCCGCGGAACGCGGTTCATCTGGTTCGTGCTTGTGCTGCTGGCTGTAAACCTCCTGCTCCCGCTCTTGACCGGGCGGCCGGAGGGGCCGGCAACGCATGTGGGTATCACCAACCGTCCGGGGCTCGGGGTCGGGCGGCGCCTGCTCGCGGCACTGGAGGAGCGGGGGCGGACCGGCGGCGCCCACACGATCCGCCTGGAGACCAACCGTGCCCTGGTCGAGGCCATCGCGCTCTACCGCTCGACCGGCTACCAGGAGGTCGAGGCGTTGACGCGGAGTCGTACGCCCACCACTGGTTCACAAGTCGCTCTAACGGGCCAGGGCGTCGAGCGCGGCCAGCTGCTGGCGCCGTTCCGCGGGGTGGTAGCGCGCGCCACCCGGTTCGAGGGCCGCGGGGGGGTGTGGCGAGTGTCACATGTCGGGTGTCGATCGGTCCGACCAGGCAGCGTTGGCGCGGCGCCGCCGGGGGGCAGCGGTGAGCGTGCGCCACGCCGTCGCCTGGGTCGGCGCACGGGCTGACGGCGGTTCGTGAGTGGCACCCCTCGTCCACACGCAGCGGGCGTCACTTGCCGTACGCCCGTCAGCCAGACAGGAATGCTGTCAACGCAGCCACGATCTGGTCGGGGGCTTCTTCGGCGACCCAGTGTCCAGAGCCTGGGATTACCAGTGTCTGCACGTCATTGGCAACCGCCATCATGATCGCGCCCACCGTGCCGCCTGAGCTTTGCTCGCCGCCGATGGCAAGGACGGGTACGGTCAGCTTGTCGGGAAATCGGAGCATGTTCTGGTCTGCGGTGGTCCACCACGCTCGGTAGAACCCGAAGCTGCCCCGCAGGGCGTCCCGGTCGGAGCGCAGCATCCCCACGTAGTACCTCACCACTTCGTCGGGCAGCTTGTTGGTCCCAGCGCCGGCGGCGAACTCTGCGCCGAAGAACACGTCCTCTCGTCCCTTGACAAGTGCTTCATCATGCGCAGTTCTTCACATTTCCGCCAAAGGTTCCCGCTGAGAATCGACGATTCGCGTCATGCCGGGGGCGGACACGGGCCGTGCCGGTGCCGTGGTTCCGACGTGGCCGTGTGACATACGCCATACTGGCGCTCTCACGAGGTCGGTGCCCGGGGGACGGGGCATGTGTCGTGATCGGGTCGGGCGACTCGGGTGGCGAGGATCAGGCGGTGAGGACGAACCAGGAGGCTGGGGCATGGCGACGACGATCGGTCGTGCCGCGGCGCCGGAGGCGGCGCCGGCGGCATCGGGGGCGCGGGGGCACGGTGTCATCGGATGGCGGCGGCGCCGGCGCGCCGACCGCGCGCCCGACGGCGC
>JBKPRV010000157.1:0-18125 GCA_046734715.1 Actinomycetota bacterium
TCGTGGGCATGGTCGTCGGCCTCGGGGCCGGCGTGGCCGCCGCCCTCGCGGTGGTCGGCCGGGTCCGGCCGGCGCCCGCCGACGAGCGTGCCCGGGCCGCGGCCGCGCACGAGGCCACGGTGCGGGCTGCGGTCGACGCCGCGGTCGACACGGTGGTGAAGGTCGCAGGTGAGCGGCTGGGCGCCGAGGCCGATGCCGGCTCGCGCGAGCTGGCCAGCCGCAGCGCGGCGTTCGAGCAGCGCGTGGGCGAGCTGCGGGGGGCCATGGACGAGCAGCTGGCCGTGCGCAATGCCGCGGTCGAGGCGCGCATGGGTGACGTGCGGGCCGAGCTGGCCCGGGTGGCCGACCTGGTCGGCTCGCTGCAGCGCGAGCGGGCCGAGCAGCACGGTCGGGTGGAGACCCGGCTCGCCGAGATGGCGGCGGTCAGCGCCCGCCTGGCCGACACCACCCAGTCGTTGCGCCAGGCCTTGGCCAACCCGCGGGCGCGGGGGCAGTGGGGCGAGCGTATGGCCGACGACGTGTTGCGGGCCGCAGGCCTGGTCGAGGGCATCAGCTACCGCAAGCAGTCGGCCACGGCGGCGGGCACCATCCCCGACTTCACGTTCTTGCTGCCGGGGGGCCGGGTGCTGCACATGGACGTCAAGTTCCCGGTCGACAACTACCTGCGCTACCTCGAGGCCGTCTCCGACCGCGAGCGCGACCAGCACGCGCTGGCGTTCGTACGAGACGTGCGGGCCCGCGTGCGCGAGCTGTCGGGCCGGGTGTACATCGACCCCGACCGCACGCTCGACGAAGTGCTGCTGTTCATCCCCAACGAGGCGGTCTACGCCTTCGTGCACCAGCACGACCGCGAGCTGGTCGAGGTGGCACTGAGCCAGAAGGTGGTGCTGTGCTCGCCGAGCACGCTGTTCTCGGTGCTGGCGGTGATCCGCCAGGCGGTCGAGCAGACCCAGCTCCAGCGCACGTCCGACGAGATCCTGGCCTGCCTGGCGGCGTTCGAGTCCCAGTGGGGCAAGTTTGCCGATGCGCTCGACAAAGTGGGGCGCAGCCTCGACAGCGTGCGCCGCAGCTGGGACGACCTGGCCGGCACCCGCCGCCGCCAGCTGGAGCGCCAGCTCGACCGGGTGGGTGAGCTGCGGTCCCGCCGGGACGGTTCGCCGTCGCCCCCGCTGCCCGCCCCGCTCCCGCTGGGTGAGGTCCACCCCCTGCCGAGCCCACCCCGCTCGGCCGCGGGTTAGGGGTTCGCCGATCGCGGTGGGAAACGGGTATGAACATGGGAGATGGCGACCTCTCCTCGGCGGAAGCAGGCGCGCAAGCGCTCGGAACCGCAGGTGCGCGCGGCCGGGGGTCTGGTGTGGCGGTCGGCGGCCGTGCCCGACGGCAACGGGGGGACGCGGTCGGGCATCGAGGTGGCCTTGATCCACCGGCCTCGCTACGACGACTGGAGCTTCCCGAAGGGGAAGCTGGAGCGGGGTGAGTCCTGGGAGGGCGCCGCGCTGCGCGAGGTGCTGGAGGAGACGGGCATCGTGGCCGAGCTGGGGGACGAGCTGCCCTCCACCCGCTACCTCGACGGCAAGGGCCGGGAGAAGCTCGTGCGTTACTGGCTGATGAGCCCGGTGCGCCTGGAGCCCTGGGAGCCCAACGCCGAGATCGACGGACGGCGCTGGGTGCCGCTGTCCGAGGCGACCTCGCTGCTCACCTACGCGCACGACCGGCAGCTGCTGGCGCAGCTACAACGCGAGCACGACTGACCACGACTCGGAGGGTTTTCCCTGGTCAAGAGGGGTACCCACGCGCGGTTGGCCCAACGTTCCCCGCTCGTTCACCGTTCGTTCACCACTGGTCTCCCCGACTGTTCACCTGCCCTTCCTACGGTGCTCACCGACGACAGCAGGGCCCACAAGGGAGGGCATCAGTGCAGAGAACTAAGCATCGCCGCCTCGGATGGCTGGCGATCATCCTGGCCTTCGGGCTCCTGGCCGCCGCTTGCGGCGACGACGATGACGACAGCGCGAGCAGCGACGGCTCGAGCAGCGACCTGTCCGGCGAAGTCCAGGTGTCGGGCTCGTCCACAGTCCAGCCCATCTCGGTTGCGGCCGGCGAAGCGTTCCAGGACGAGAACGACGGCGTCACCGTCAACGTGGAAGGGCCGGGCACCGGTGACGGCATGGCCGCCTTCTGTGCCGGTGACATCGACGTCGCGGACGCCTCCCGCCAGATGGCCGACGACGAGAAGGCTGACTGCGAGGCGGCTGGCATCAACTACATCGAATTGCCCGTCGGCTACGACGGCATCACCGTCATGACCAACCCGAACAACGATGCGGTCGACTGCCTGAGCTTCCAGGACCTGTACGCGCTCATCGGGCCGGAGTCCGAGGGCTTCTCGAAGTGGTCGGACGGCAGCGAGATCGCCACCGCGCTGGGCTCGACCACGCAGCTCCCCGACGCCGATCTGGCGCTGACCGGCCCCGGCACCGAGTCGGGGACCTACGACTCGTTCATCGAGCTGGCGCTGTCCGACATCGCCGAGTCCCGGGGCGTGCCCGAGGACCAGATCGAGTCCACCCGTACCGACTACGACGCCTCGCCTGACGACAACGTGATCGTCTCGAACATCGAGGCCTCCGACTCGTCCCTCGGCTGGGTGGGCTTCGCCTTCGCCCAGGGCGCCGGCGACCAGGTCAAGGAGCTGGGCGTCAAGGAGACCCCCGACGGCGAATGCGTCGAGCCGTCCGCCGAGACCATCGGCGACGGCAGCTACCCGCTGTCCCGGACGCTGTACATCTACGTCAACACCGACAAGGCTGATGAGAACCCGGCCGTTGCGGGCTTCGTCGACTTCTACCTCGACGGCCTGTCCGGCTTCGTGGAGGACACCGGCTACGTGGCACTTCCCGACGACCAGGCCGCCGAGACCACCTCGGCGTGGGAAGGCCGTTGACGCTATGAGCGAAGGCTCGTCCTCGAGCCTCGTGGGGCCGGGCATCACGCCCGGCCCCACGGCCGCGCTCGACCTGTCCGGCGATCCTCGCCGCCACCGTCGGGAGCGGGCCATGGGCACGCTGTTCCTCGTGGCCGCGGTCGGCTCGGTGGTCATCAGCGCGGCGATCATCTGGTCGCTGTTCTCGCGGGGCTGGGACTTCATCTCCCAGGCGTCCTGGGGCGACGTCCTCACCGCCGACACCTGGAACCCCCGCCAGAACATGTACGGCCTCCGGCCGCTGATCGTGGCCACCCTCGTCGTCAGCGGGGTCGCCATGATCGTGGCCGTGCCGCTGGGGTTGGGGGCGGCGATCTACCTGGCCGAGTTCGCCCGGCCCCGCATCCGGTCGTTCCTCAAGCCCATCCTCGAGGTGCTGGCCGGCGTGCCCTCCGTGGTGATCGCCTTCTTCGCGCTCGGCTGGATCGCCCCCCACATCGTGGGCACGCTCTTCGGCGAGGAGCACGGCCGGGGCGGCAGCATGCTCGCCGCCGGCATCGGCGTCGGCATCCTCGCCATCCCGCTGGTCGCCTCGGTGTCCGAGGACGCCATGCGGGCGGTACCCAACTCGCTGCGGGAAGCCTCCTCCGGCCTCGGCGCCCGCAAGATGCACACCACCCTGCGCGTGGTGCTGCCCGCCGCGGTGTCGGGCCTGGTGGCGGCGTTCATCCTGGCCGTGTCGCGGGCGATCGGCGAGACCATGGTGGTGTTCATCGCCGCCGGCGCCGCCAGCGTGGGTCAGTACTCGGCCAACCCGCTCGACTCGGGCCTGACCATGACCGCGGCCATGGCGTCCCTCGCGTCGGGCACCGACAGCGTGAGAGGCGCGACGCTCGCCTACGCCAGCCTGTTCATGGTCGGCATCTTCCTGTTCTTCCTGACCCTCGGCCTCAACATCATCGGGAACGTCTTCGTGCGCCGCGTGCGCCAGGCCTACTAGGGGACGACGTGGCGCTCACCACCATCGCCGCCAACCGGGGAGCCGTGCAGGGCAGCGTGGCCCAGGCGATCGAGGGCCGCCGCCACGACCTGAGGGGCCGGCTGTTCGAGCTCGCCCTCGCCGCCTGCCTGATCGTCTCGCTCGCCGTGCTCGTCCTGATGATCTACGACGTGCTGGGCGACGGCTTGTCGGTCTACACCGAGCGCGGCTGGGACTTCCTCAACGGCGGCCTCTCGCAGTCAGCCGACCGGGCCGGCATCGCCCAGGGCATCATCGGCTCGTTCTGGATCGCCACGTCGGTCCTCGTGGTGTCCATACCGCTCGGGATAGGCGCGGCGGTCTACCTGGAGGAGTACGCGCCTCGCAACCGGCTGACCTCGTTCATCGAGATCAACGTGCGCAACCTGGCGGGCGTGCCCTCGGTGGTCTACGGCCTGCTGGGCCTGGCCATCTTCGTCGAGGCGCTGGGCGGCTTCAGCGGCAAGCACGACGCCTCGCGTTCGACGCTCATCGCCGCCGGCCTCACGCTCGCCGTGCTGGTGCTGCCCATCGTCATCATCACCACCGCCGAGGCCATCCGGGCCGTGCCCAACGCGCTGCGCGAGGGGGCGTACGGCGTCGGCGCCACCCGCTGGGAGGTCATCCGCTCCCAGGTGCTGCCCTACGCCATGCCCGGCATCGTGACCGGCGGGCTGCTGGCCATCGCCAGGGCGGTGGGCGAGGCCGCGCCGCTGATCCTCATCGGCGCGCTGACCGGCCTCGCGGGACGCTCGCCCGGCCTGAGCTTCAGCAGCGTGCTCGACCCCAGCTCGCTCACCGACCGCTTCACCGCCATGCCCATCGTCATCACCTCGTGGTCCCGGCTGCCCCAACCGGACTTCCGGACCCACAACACCGCGGCGGCCATCATCGCCATGCTGGCCTTCGTGTTGCTGGTGAACACCTTCGCCATCCTGCTACGCAATCGGTTCGAGAAGAAGAGGGCCGCATGACCGATCACACCGTCACCGACACGTCCGACGACGTGGTCGACGACGATGCGCCGATGCCCCAGGCCATAGAGGTTCCGGAGCACGACCGGCCGGATCCCGGGAGCCTGCCGATCGTGTTCGAGGTGCGCGACCTGGCCGTGTACTACGGCGACTTCCGCGCCGTGCGGGAGGTCAACCTCGACGTCCGCCAGCACGAGATCACCGCGTTCATCGGCCCCTCGGGCTGCGGCAAGACCACGGTGCTGCGCTGCTTCGACCGCATGAACGACCTCATCCCGGGCGCCCGGCCCGAGGGGACGATCAACTACCACGGCGTGCCGCTCTACGGCCCCAAGGTCGACCCGGTCGAGGTGCGCCGGCGGATCGGCATGGTGTTCCAGAAGCCGAACCCGTTCCCCAAGTCGATCTACGACAACGTCGCCTACGGCCCGCGGCTGCGGGGCCGTCGACGCAGGGGGGACATGGACAGCCTCGTGGAGGAGTCGCTGCACAAGGCCGCCCTGTGGGACGAGGTGAAGGACCGGCTGAAGGACTCGGCCAACGGCCTGTCCGGCGGTCAGCAGCAGCGGCTGTGCATCGCCCGGGCCATCGCCACCAGGCCCGACGTGCTGTTGATGGACGAGCCCTGCTCGGCGCTCGACCCCATCGCCACCGCCCGCATCGAAGACCTGATGCAGGAGATAAAGAACGAGTTCACCATCGTCATCGTGACCCACAACATGCAGCAGGCCGCCCGGGTGTCGGACGCCACCGCGTTCTTCTCCACCGAGGTCAACCCCGAGTCCGACCGCCGCACCGGCGTGCTGGTCGAGTTCGACCGCACCGAGACCATCTTCTCGAACCCCTCCGATGACCGGACCGAGAACTACATCACGGGGCGCTTCGGGTAGATGTCGTCGGACGGCGCTCCAGTCCCCCTTCGAGCGGTCTTCCACGAGGAGCTCGACCAGCTGCGCATCCAGGTCGAGCTGATGGGCGTGCGCGTGGACCAGAACCTGGAGCGCATGCGCCAGGTCCTCGACCACGGCGAAGAGGGCGGCACCTTCGCGGCCGCCGTCGTGGCCGACGACGAGATCGATGCCATGCACGTCTCGCTCATGGAGCGCTGCTACGACCTGCTCAACCGCGAGGCGCCCATGGCGGGCGACCTCCGCTACCTCGTGTCGGTCGTGCGCATCCTCTCCGAGTTCGAGCGGGTGGGCGACCTGGCGCTGCGCGTCATCAAGCTCGGCCCCGACGTCAAGGAGCTGGCCGCATCGGGCCCGGCGTGGGACATCGTGCGCACCCTCGTCGACATCGCGGTCGACCACTATCGCACCGCGCTGCGGGCCTGGGCCACGCAGGACCTCACGCTCGCCACCGAGCTGGTCGAGCACCGGCCGGAGCTCACCACCATCCACGAGCGGCTCCTCTCGGAGCTGCGCCGACTCGACGGGCCCGACGCCGCGAGCCTCGCCATGGACCTGTTCGTCGCCGGCCAGGCCGCCGATCGCATCGCCGACCACGCCGCCGTCCTCGGCGCCCGTCTCCGCTATCTGCTCACCGGCGAGGCCGGTCACCTCTCCGCAGAAGTCCGGTGAAACGGGCCCCCGGCGGCACACTTGTCGGGATGAAGCTGCTCGTGACCAACGACGACGGGATCTCCTCGCCCGGCCTCCATGCCCTCGTCCGGGCCCTGGTCCAGGACGGTCGTGACGTGGTGGTGGCCGCCCCCGACCGCGACATGAGCGGCTCCGGGGCGGCCATCGGCCGCATCCATCTCGACGAGCACATCGACGCCCGCCACGTCGAGCTGCCGGGCCTCGCCGGCGTCCCGGCCTACGCCGTGGACGGACCGCCCGGCCTGTGCGTGTTGGCGGCCCGGCTGGGCGGCTTCGGCGGGCCGCCCGACCTGGTGGTGTCGGGCATCAACCCCGGCTGCAACACGGGCCGGGCCGTGCTCCACTCGGGGACCGTCGGGGCGGCGCTGACGGCCGCCAACTTCGGGGGCCGCGGCCTGGCCGTCAGCCTCGACGTGCCCGCCCGCCTGGAGCAGGCCGTGCCCCGCCACTGGGACACGGCCGCGGCGGTGGCGGCGGCCGCCGTGGGCTGGCTGGTGGAGGCCGCCCCCGGTGTGGTGCTCAACCTCAACGTCCCCGACCTGCCGCCCGAGCGGCTCGCCGGGGCCCGGGCCGCCACGCTCGCACCGTTCGGCACCGTCCGTTCCGCGGTGGTGGAGACGGCGGAGGGCGGAGGCCGGCTGCAGATGGAGCTGCGCCCGGTCAACGTCGAGCTGCCGCCCGACTGCGACACCGCGCTGGTGAAGGAGGGGTACGTCGCCGTGTCGGCCATCGGCGGCATCCAGGTCGACCCCCGGGTCGACGTCGGCGACCTGCTGGGAACGCTGGTGCAGGACGCCCGGAGGACGGCATGAGGTCGCATCCCCCCCAGGGCGAGCGGGGCGCCCGGGGCGACCGGCGGACGCTGGTGCCGGACGGCTGGAGGCTGGCGTGAGGGCGCCATGGTGATCTTCGCGACCCTGCTGGTGCTCGCGCTGCTCGGGACGCTGGCCGCCCTGGTCGCCGCGAGCGTCACCCGCCGGGCCGCGGCCGAGCGGCTGGCCGACGCGGCCCGGGTCCTCGACGCCAACGCCCCCCCGCTCGACCACCGGGCCCGGCCCTCGCTGGACGACGCGCTCGACACCATCGAGCACGCGGCGAACGCGGCTCGCGATCGGCGGGCCCGCTCGGCCCGGGCGGAGAACCGCCTGTCGTGGGCACTGGGCGCCATCGCCGACGGTGTCGTGATCTTCGACGAGCGCGGCGAGATCGTGTACCGCAACGACCCGGCGGCCTCGTTCCTGGCCGCCCGGCACAGCGACGCCCTCGTGGAGGAAGCCATCACCACCATGGCGTCCGACGCGCTGCGGGGCCGGGGGGGCGAGCGCGAGCTCGAGCTGTTCGGGCCGCCGCGCCGGGTCTTGAGTGTGCGGGCGGTGCCGCTGGAGAGCCCCACCCGCCCATCGGGCGTGCTCGTGGTGGTGGAGGACACGTCCGAGCGCCGCCGCCTGGAGAACGTGCGCCGCGACTTCGTGGCCAACATCAGCCACGAGTTGAAGACTCCGGTGGGGGCGCTCGCGCTGCTGGCCGAGACGCTGCTCGACGAGAAGGACCCGGAGGTCACCCGGCGCCTGGCCGAGCGCCTGGCCAGCGAGGCGTTCCGGGTGGGCAACACCATCGACGACCTGCTCGAGCTGTCCCGGCTGGAGGTGGCCACCGGCCTGGCCACCGACGAGGTGGCGGTGGCCGGCTTCGTCATCGACGCCACCGACCGGGTCCGGCCCGCAGCCGAGCAACGGGGCATCGAGATCGAGGTGGACCCGCCGCCGGCCCGGCTCACGGTGGTGGGCGACCGCCGCCAGCTGGTGTCGGCGGTGACGAACCTCCTCGACAACGCAGTGAAGTACAGCGAGCCCGGCAGCTCGGTCGACGTCCGGGCCCGCACCGACGGCGCCTGGGTCGACGTGACCGTGCGCGACCACGGCATCGGCATCCCCCGCCGCGACCTCGAACGGATCTTCGAGCGCTTCTACCGGGTCGACCGGGCCCGTAGCCGGGACACCGGCGGCACCGGGCTCGGCCTCGCCATCGTTCGCCATGTCGCCTCGAACCACCGGGGCGAGGTCCGCGTCCAGTCCCGCGAGGGCGTGGGCTCGACCTTCACCCTGCGGTTGCCCGCCGGGCCTGGCCCGGTCGCAGTCACCAAGGAGGCTGGATGACAACGCCCGACGCCACGATCCTCCTCGTCGAGGACGAGGACAGCTTCGTGGAAGCCCTCACCGTGGGGCTCAGACGGGAGGGATTCCGGGTACAGACCGCGCACGACGGAGCGGAGGCGCTCGAGGTGTTCGACGCCGTCAAGCCCGACCTCGTGCTGCTCGACGTGATGCTGCCGAAGATCTCCGGGGTCGACGTGTGCCGGGAGCTGCGGCGCCGCTCGACCGTCCCCATCATCATGGTCACGGCCAAGGGGTCGGAGATCGACACGGTGGTGGGCCTGGAGGTGGGGGCCGACGACTACGTCACCAAGCCCTACCGGCTGCGCGAGCTGGTGGCCCGCATGCGGGCCGTGTTGCGCCGCCGCCCGGTCGACACCGCGGGCCGCACTGCCCCCGGCGAGGCCATCGAGGTGGGGGACGTGCGGCTCGACCCCGAGCGCCACGAGGTGGAGATCCGCGGCGAGCAGGTGAAGCTGCCGCTCAAGGAGTTCGAGCTGCTGGAGCTGCTCCTGGCCAACGCCGGCCGGGTGCTGCCCCGCGAGACCCTGATCGACCGGGTCTGGGGGACCGACTACGTGGGGGACACCAAGACGCTCGACGTCCACGTCAAGCGCCTGCGGGCCAAGGTCGAGCGCGATCCTGCGGTCCCGACCCGCATCGTGACCATCCGGGGGCTGGGCTACAAGTACGACACCCCGCGGGCGTGATCGCGGGGTAGCCGGGCCGGCCGCACCGAGGCGCGCGCCACGGCCGATACCGGGGGGAGAGGTGATCGGAGACGACGGGGAATCCGTCGGGCTCGCGACGTGGCTGACCGCCGGGAGGCTGCGCCGCCCCTCGCCGTTGCGCTTGTACCCTCGGATCGATGGCCACCAACGGGTGGGAGCCGCTGTCCAAGCCTCGCCGGCGTGCGGGGTCGAGCCCGTTCGTCATCACGCCTTTCACCCGCCTGGCCCGCACCCACGCCGCCGCGGTAGCCGGGGACACGCTGATCGCGCTGGCGCTGGCCGGGTCGCTGTTCTTCGACATCGACCCCAGCGCGGCCCGCAGCAAGGTGGCGCTCTACCTGGCCTTCACCATGGCGCCGTTCGCGGTGGTGGCGCCGCTCATCGGGCCCGCGCTGGACCGGGCCACGGGCGGGCGCCGCTTGGTGGTCATCGGGGCCAACGCGATCCGGGCGCTGCTGTGCCTGGTGATGATCGGCGACCTGAACTCGAACCTGCTGTTCCCCGAGGCCTTCGCCATCCTGGTCCTGGCCAAGAGCTACCACGTGGCCAAGTCGGCCATCGTGCCCACCGTGGTGCGCTCGGACGACGAGCTGGTGGAGGCCAACTCGCGCCTGTCGTTCCTGTCCGGGGTCATGGGCTTCGCCGCCGCGGTGCCGGGGATCGCGGTCAGCGCGGTGGCGGGAGGCGAGGGCGTGCTGCTGGTCGCCTCGTTCGTGTTCGCCGCCGCGGCCGTGCTGGGCCTGAGGATCCCCGCCACGCAGGTGGCGGCGGACGACACGTCCCAGACCGAGCGCCAGGAGCTGCGGGGCGGTGGCATCCTGCTGGCCGCGTCGGCGATGGGGCTGCTGCGGGGCATCGTCGGGTTCCTCACCTTCCTCATCGCCTTCCAGCTGCGCACCGATGGCGCGCCCACATGGCAGTTCGGCGTGGTGATCGCGGCCAGCGGCGTCGGCGCCCTGCTGGGCTCGCTGCTGGCCCCCGCCCTGCGGAGCAACAACCTGCCGGAGGAGCGCATCCTCCAGATCGTCCTGGCGCTGACCGCGGTCGGCTCGGTGCTGACCGCCTGGGCCGGCGGGCTCGTGGCGGCGGCGATCCTGGCCGCGGTGGTGGGCATGTCCGCCGGGTGCGGCAAGCTGGCGTTCGACTCGGTGGTGCAGCGGGACGCGCCGGACGCCAACCGGGGCCGGTCCTTCGCCAAGTTCGAGACGCGCTTCCAGCTCACCTGGGTGATCGGCGCCTTCGTGCCCGTGGTGGTGCCCATCCCCATGGAGATCGGTTTCCTGGTCATGGCGCTGATGGCGGGCTTCGCCCTGTTCTCCTACCTGGCCGGGCTCAAGGCCCTGGACCGCGGCCAGCTCCCGGCCCGGCGCCAGTGGCACGCCCCCACCATCCAGCTCCCGTTCCGCAGGCCCGCCGCCAGCCGGCCGGCCGAGCCCGAGGCGCCCGACGACGAGGTCGACGTCCGGCAAACCGGAGACGCCGACGCCGGTTCGTCCGAGATGAGCGACGAGGAAGGCGCCTACGCCGGCTTCGAGCGGGACGACCATGCCGAGCTGGCCCTGGCGTTGCCGCCTCCGCCGCCACCGCCACCGCCGCCGCCCCCGCCTCCTCCGCCCTATCCGCCGCCCCCACCGCCGCCGCCTCCGCCGCGGGCGGACGACGAGCGGTCCGTGGTCATCGACCCGACGAACCTCTGACCGTCCCCTGGTGGGACGGAGCGGTCAGGCGTCGTCGGGGTCGGGGAGGTCGATGCGCGCCAGCCACAGGCCGGGGGCCTCGATCTCGGGCGGGCTGGGGAGCATCTTCTCGCTCTCCCACAGGCGGGCCAGGCCTTCCTCACCCGCCCGCTCGATCACGCCCTCCACGAAGGCGGCGCCCCGGTCGTAGACGGCCTGGGTCAGCTCCAGGCCCATGAGCCGCTCGACGAACCGGTCGGACTCGGCGGTCTCGACCCGGCGCCGGCGCAGCGCCTCGGTGAGCATGCCGTAGCTGGAGATCAGCTTGGCCCCGACCGTGTCCATCACGTGGTCGACCACGCCCACCACCAGAGCGACGATCGTCTCCAGCCGCGGCTGGAGGGCCCGCTGCTCGTCGGACTGGATGGCGCCGAGCAGGGCGCCGGGCTCGCTGAGCGCCTGCTGGATGCTGGCCAGCGACTCGGGCCCGCCGGTGATGTCGAGGTCGCCGAGGTGCTGCTCCAGCGCCCCGGGGTCGTTGCGGAACTTGGTGGTGTACTCGCTCAGCAGCGACTCCAACCGGGCCCGCACGTGGGGGACGCCGAGCACGGCGTGGTGGGCGATCTCGTGCAGGCAGATCCACAGGCGCAGGTCGTCGGGCGGCAGGCTCCACTCGGCGCCGAACTCGTCGAGGTTGCGCACCAGGATCAGCAGCTCGTCGGACCGCGGCCGGGGCACCGGCAGGTCGTACTGGCCGAGAGAGCGCTGGGCCAGGTGGCCGACCATGGAGCCGGCGGTCATGGCCACCATCATCGGCTGCATGGCCTGGATCATGGGGCCGAGCATGGCCGCCAGCTGGTCCTCCGGATCGGAGAACGGGTCGTCGGGATCCGCCGGCAGGTTCGAGCCCGAGCCCGGCCCGGCGGCGGCGTCGGGCGCCCCGAGCGACCCGGCGAGCTTCTCCAGCAGGGGCCGGTAGTCCTCCAGCGTGCGCTGGGCCCAGTGGCCGCGGGTGACGGGCAGTACGGTGAGGCCCCGGCCGCTGATCGAGGGCGACAGGCCGGTCACATTGCTGACGTGCAGCTCGGCCACGCGGGCGAGCTGTTCGAGCTTGATGCGCTCCAGCGGGTCGACGTTGGGCTCGGTCGCATTGTCGGTGGCGACGGCGAGGGCCAGGTTGCGGGCCGCGTCCCAGGGGACTCCCCGGCCGGCCTGGCCGAACAGCTTGGCCAGGTCGCCGAACAGCGGGAAGCCTTCGAACGGGTTGGGGGAGCCCGGCTCGTCGCTCACCCCTGCACGCTATCGCCGGGGGCGAGGTGTTTGAGGCCGCCCAAGCTGGCAACCTGGAGTCCATGGGGAGGACAGTTGTGATCACGGGAGTCGAGACCCCGCTCGGGCGACGAGTGGCGCGCCTGGCTGCCGAGGAAGAGGATGCCGACGTCGTCGGCCTCGCCCGGGGCCCGGTCACCGGCCTGCCCGCCAGCGTGGCCGTCTACCGGGTCGACCTGACGGGAGAGGACGTCAAGCCTCACCTGCAGGACGCCGACGTGGTCGTCCACCTGGCGACCTCGGTGCCGGCCACGCCCACCGCCGCCACCGACGACGTGGCGGTGGCCCGCCGGGTGCTGGAGGCCGCGGGGGGCGGCAGCGTGCCCCACCTGGTGCTCCTGTCCAGCGCCACCGTGTACGGCGCCTGGCCGGACAACCCGGTGCCGCTCACCGAGGACGCCACGCTGCGCCCATGTCCCGGCTTCGCCTTCGCCGGCGAGCGGGCGGAGATCGAGCGCATGGCGGCCGAGTGGCGTGACGCCCATCCCGGCACCACGGTGGCGGTCCTGCGGCCGGCCCGCGCCGCGGGGTCCGACCACCGCGACTGGCTGGTCCGAGCCCTGAGGCCCGGCCCGGCGGTCCCGGACGACGTCGAGGAGCCGCCGGTGCAGTTCGTCGACCTCGACGACCTGGCTGCGGCCTGTGACCTGGCCCGGCTGCACGAGCTCGATGGCGCCTTCAACGTGGCCCCCGAGGGCTCGATCCCCGGAGACCAAGTGCGCTCGCTGGTCGGGGTGCCGGTCAAGGTGCCCCTGCCCCGCCGGGTGGCGAGCCGGCTCACCCGCTGGCGCTTCCGCTTCGGCCTGAGCGACACCCCGCCCGAGCTGCTGCCCTACGTCCAGCACCCTTGGGTGATCGCCTCCGACCGGCTGCGGGCCCAGGGCTGGGTCGCCACCGTGTCCAACGAGGAGGCGTGCGTGGCGGCCCACGAAGTCGGGGCGTGGGCCACGCTCAGCCCGCGCCGGCGCCAGGAGGTCGCGCTGGGCGTGGCGGGCGCAGGGCTGGTGGCCGTCGTGGCCGGGGCTCTGGTCGCCGCCCGCCGTTGGTGGCGATCCTGGGCTAGAGAGCGCTCTCACCGCCCGTGACAACTGGATAATGTCGGCGGCGTGCCGCCGCCGACCGCCTCTTCGGCGCCCCCTCAGCGGGGCCCTGGCGCGGGCTCAGGACGTGGGCGGCTGGGCCAGGGTGACGTGCAGCGTGGCCCGGGAGCCGTCGTCGCGGGTCACCTCGACCTCGACCTCGTCGCCGGGGGAGTAGGCCCGCAACGCCACGAGCAGGTCGGGCACGCGGGCGATGGCGTGGTCGTCGAAGCGCACGACCACGTCGCCCGCCCGCAGGCCCGCAGCCGCGGCCGGGCTGCCGCCGACGACCGAGATCACCCGGGTGCCGCCGCCCGCGGTGGGCGTGGCGACGCCCCCGGCGGGGAGGTCGAGGCCCTCGATGCCCAGCCAGCAGTAGCGGACGAAGCCGTCGATCAGCAGGTCGTCGGCCACCTTGTGGACCACCTCGACGGGCGCCACATACCAGGCCCCGCCCTCGTCGACCGCGGTGGTGATGCCGACCACGGCGCCGCGGTCGTCGACCACCGGGCTGCCCAGGCCGAGGGCCGGGGCCTCGCCGTCGATCTGCACGCCGTCGAGCGCGGTGCCGGACGGGCCGACGTAGCGCTCGGTCATGCCCACCACCCCGGTCGTGGTCTCGGTGCCGATGGCGCCCCGGACGCTGACCGCGTACGAGGTCTCGCCGCTCACCAGGTCACCCTCGGGGGCAAGCACGCTGGCGGTGTAGCCCCGGCCCTCGAGGTCGATGATGGCCAGGCCGGTGGCGGGGTCGCTGCCGATGACCCGGGCGGGCTTCTCGGTGCCGTCGGGCAGGCGCACGGGAACCGAGTCGACGTCGGCCGGCACCAGCGCCGTGCTGGTCACCACGATGCCGTCGTCCCGGATGACCACGCCCGAGCCGGTGACCTCGCCGGAGGAGGCCAGCGGGTCGCCGGCCACGATGCCCACCACCGCGGGCGCCACGCGCTGGCGCACGCCGTCGAGCGTGCGCCCTTCCAGGCCCGGGTGCGTGTTCACCGGGCTGAGCGCCACCCGCTCGATCACCGGGCGCTCGATCACCCGCTCGCCGAAGCCCAGCACCGCTACGGCACCGGCGGTCAGCACGGCCCCGGCCGCGCCGGCCAGCGCGACCGTTCCCCACCGCGAGCGACCGAGCCGATTCGGATCGTGGCGACCGGGCCGCCGGACCCGGCGCTCTGTCCGCGCGCGCTCGGGCGCGCCCAGTTGGACGATCGGATGGGAGCGCATCTCGGACGGATGACGCCACAGCCGGTCGTCGGGGTGAGGCGGCGGACGAAACCCCGACTGCCCCTCTTCGGCTTCTTCGTCGAAGGGCACTGCCGGGAGGATAATGGCGCGCCACGTGTTGCGGGCAGCGCGCTGGGGGCGCCCCGAGATTCCTCGCGCTCGATGGCATCGGCGATGGGCCCTACCTGCGTACCATGAGGTGATGGACCCGGCGACGCCCCTCTCCCCGCCGGGCGGGGACACCTGGCTCGGCCTGTCCGCGGCCCCGCTCCCCGTGGCCCAGGCCCTGGAGTGGGCCGTGCGGCCCGACTGCGGAGGCCTCGTGCTGTTCTCGGGCACCGCCCGCGACCACGCCGACGGACGCCCCGGGGTCGAGGTGCTGGAGTACGAGGCGTATGAGAGCCAGGTCGTGCCCCGCCTCGAGGCCGTGGCCGACGAGGCCCGGGTGCGCTGGCCGGTGCTGGGTCGCATCGCGCTGCTCCACCGGGTGGGCGTGCTGGCCGTGGGCGAGAGCGCGGTGGTCGTCGTCGCCTCGGCGCCTCACCGGGACGAGGCGTTCGCGGCCGCCCGCTTCTGCATCGACTCGCTCAAGCGCTCGGTGCCGATCTGGAAGCGGGAGACGTGGGCGGGCGGCAGCAGTTGGGGCCTGGAGGCGCAGCACATCGTCGACGCCGGAGCAGGGTGATCCGTGAGCCCGGTCGCATTCCTCATGCTCGCCGTGGTCATCATCGTCGTCGGCTGCGGCATCCTCTACCTGCGCAACCGCACCCCGACGTCGTACGACTCGAGCGTGGACAACTTCCGCCGCGAGATGCAGGCCCTCGCTCCCCGGGACGAACCGGTGCCCGCCCGCCGGTGGTGGAGGCGCTGACGCCCGGTGTCCCGTGACCTCGCCATCGACCTCGGCACCGCCAACACCCTCGTCTACGAGCGCGGCCGGGGCATCGTGCTGAACGAGCCGACCGTCATCGCCCTGAACACCCGCACCCGTGAGGTGCTGGCCATGGGCCACGACGCCTGGCAGATGATCGGGCGCACGCCCAGCGACATCGTCGCCGAGCGGCCGCTGCGCCAGGGCGCCATCACCGACTTCGACGTCACCCAGCGGATGATCCGGCTGCTGCTGCACCGGGTGCGGGTCGGGCGCTTCAACCGGCCGCGGGTGGTGGTGTGCGTGCCGTCGGCCATCACCACCGTCGAGCGGCGGGCGGTGGCCGAGGCGGCCCGGCGGGCGGGCGCCAACGATGCCTTCCTCATCGACCAGCCCATGGCCGCCGCCATCGGGGCGGGCCTGCCCATCCACGAGCCGGTCGGCAACCTGGTCATCGACGTGGGCGGCGGCACGACCGAGACCGCGCTCATCTCGCTGGGCGGCGTCGTGGGCCTGTCCGCGGTGCGGGTGGGCAGCTTCGACATCGACGCCGCCATCCAGTCCTACGTGCGGCGCGAGTATGGCATCGCCGTGGGCGAGCGCACCGCCGAGGAGATCAAGGTGGCTATCGGGTCCGCCTGGCCGGTCCGGGACGAGCTCAAGGCCGAGGTGCGGGGTCGGGACCTGGCCTCGGGGCTGCCGAAGACGGTCATCCTCACGCCGGCCGAGATCCGCGCCGCCATCGACGACGTCATCGTGGAGATCGTCGAGTCGGTCATCGCCTGTCTCGGCAGCGCGCCACCCGAGCTGGCGCACGACCTCATCGGCCAGGGCATGGTCCTGGTGGGCGGGGGCGGGATGCTGGCCGGCCTGGACCAGCGCATCGCGCACGAGACCGAGATCGACGTCCGCCTGGTCGACAACGCGCTGGAGTCGGTGGTGCTCGGCGCCGGCCGCTGCATCGAGGACCCGGCGGCCCTGCGGGTGGCCTTCCAGTCCGGTCGCTGATCCCCACTAGCGTTCCCGCGGTGCTGGGTCCCGACGTCATCTCCGCTGCTCGCCGCGCCGTGGTCGACGAGCGCCGGCCGCTCTCGCTCGACGAGCTGGCGGCCCTGGCTGCGGTGCCGGACGCCGACGTGCCCGCGCTGGCCGAGGCCGCCCATTCGGTGCGCCAGGCATGGTGCGGCGACGTGGTGGAGATCGAGGGCATCCTGTCGGCCAAGACCGGCGGCTGCCCCGAGGACTGCCACTTCTGCTCGCAGTCGTCCCGCTTCGACTCGCCCGTGAAGGCGGTCCCCCTGCTGTCGCACGCCGACGTGCTGGCCGCGGCCCGGGAGACCGCCGAGCTGGGCGCCAGCGAGTTCTGCCTGGTGTACGCCATACGGGGCCCGGACGAGCGGCTGATGGCCCACCTGGAGGCGATCGTGCCGCTGGTGGCAGCGGAGACAGGTCTCAAGGTGGCGGTCAGCGCCGGGATCCTCACCTCCGACCAGGCCGCCCGGCTCGCGGCCGTCGGGACCCACCGCTACAACCACAACCTGGAGACGGCCCGGTCGCACTTCCCGTCGATCGTCACCACCCACACCTGGGACGAGCGCTTCGCCACCTGCGAGCTGGTGCGCGAGCACGGGATGGAGCTGTGCTGCGGGGTGCTGCTGGGCATGGGCGAGACGGTCGAGCAGCGCCTGGAGCTGCTGGGCCAGCTGCGCGAGGTGGGGCCGGCCGAGGTGCCGGCGAACTTCCTCGACCCCCGGCCCGGCACGCCCCTGGCCGGCCGCCCGCTGATGGCGGCGCTGGAGGCCATCCGCTGGATCGCCCTGTTCCGCCTGGCGTTGCCGCACGTCATCCTGCGCTACGCCGGCGGGCGGGAGGTCACCCTGGGCGACCTGCAGGAGATGGGCATGACCGCGGGCATCAACGCCCTGATCACCGGCAACTACCTCACGACGCTGGGCCGCTCCCCGCAGGAGGACGTGGTCATGCTGCGGGGCCTCAAGATGCCGATCGGGTCGCTGTCCAAGGTGATCTGATGCACTGCACCGGCTGCGGGCGCCCTGTGTCCGAATGCGACGGCGCCTGCGCCCGGCCGTCGGATCCCTGGCACTTCTGCCCCGACTGCGGCGGCTGGCTGGCCACCCAGGTGACGCCCACCGGCTGGTCCGCCACCTGCCGGGCCTGCGGCGCCACCCACCGGGGCGGTGCCCTGGACGCCTAGGCGTCGCTCTGGGTTGGGTCGCCACGTGCCTGGTCTGCGGCGTCGGCGACCGGGGCCGGTCGCTGGGCGCCTAGGCGTCGCTCTGGCGGGCGATGTCCTCCGCGGCCTGGCGGACCTGCCAGTCGCGGTCGGTGAGCGCCCGCTCGATGGCCGCGTCCACCTCGGGGCCGTCGAACGGCGCCAGCGCCAGGACCGCCCGGCGCCGCACCGCGGGCTTGTCCTTCGTCGCCGCCAGCACGGCGTCGAGCCCGCCGGCGTCGCCGATGGCGCCGAGGGCGGCGACCGCGGCCTCGCGGCACAGCGGGTCCTCGTGGCCGGTGACCAC
>JBKPRV010000158.1:0-6203 GCA_046734715.1 Actinomycetota bacterium
GAGTAGGTGTTGACGATCGTGTCGCGCTGCCACTCCCGCGTCCGGCCGGGGTCCGCCCAGCCGCCCCACAAGTCGACAACCTTGCGGTCGTCGACGTACGCGCACACGGCCGCCCCCACCTCGCCGTTGTCGAAGCTGCGCTCGAAGACCTCGTACACCCGCTCGAACCCGGGCTCGACCGTTCCGTGGACCGGGGTGTCGCTCACGCGGACGCGAGCCTAACGGTGTCCAGGCGGGCGGAGTCGCCGGGCTACATCGTGCCGAAGGTGCCCGCGGCCGACGTCGGGCCGCCGACCCCGTCTCGGCTGAGGACCTGGAAGAAGTAGTCCGTGTTCAGGGCCAGGCCGGTGATCGTCACCGAGTGGGCGGTGACCAGGGTGGGGTCGACTGCCGTGGCGGTGCCGTAGTTGGGGGTCAGCCCGTACCGGAGCTGGGTGTCCGCGGGGACGTCCGTCGTCCACTTGATCGTCACCCGGCCCCGGCCCTGGAGGGCGGACAGCTGGGTGATGACCGGACTAGCTCCCCGGACCTTGTACGTCGCGGTGTACGACGTTGATGCGTTCGCCACGACGTTGTGCGTCTGGGCCGCTCCGTCCGACCAGCTGACGAACTCGTAGTCGGTGCCCGAGCTCGCCTGGGGGGACGGTGCGCTGAGCGACTGCGTCGAACCCAGGATCACCGTGCGGGTGAACGGCGTGGGCTGGCTGGTCGATCCGACCGCCAGGTTCAGCCCGGCCTGGTTCGATCCGAAGGTGAGGTTGACCGTCCGGGGATCGAGCCGGACGGTCGTCGTCGCGCTCAGGCCACCAGGGTCGGTGGCGGTGAGCCGCAGCTCCAGATGCGACGGGTAGTCGTGATCGGGGGCGACGAAGCTGCCACTCGCGGTGCCCGAGAACGACTGGAGCGGGTGCTCATGGCAGGTGGACGGGCAGTGCTGCAGCACCAGCGACCACGTCAGGGCCGATGCCCCCAGCGTGCCGCTCTGGGTGTCGGTGGCGTGGCCCGCGAATTTGATCACGTCGCCGACCTTCCAGGTCGTGCTCGCCGCGGGTATGTCGATCATCGGGACCGGCGGCGTGTTCCCGGCCGCGATCGTGACCGACGAGGTGCCGGACGCCCCCGACGGGTCGGTGACGCGGAGGGTCGCCGTGTAGGTGCCCGGCTGGGCGTAGGTGAAGCTCGCGGTCGCCGCGGTCCCGTCGTCGAAGGCGCCGTCGCCGTCCAGGTCCCACGCGTAGGTCAGCGCGTCGCCGTCGGCGTCGCTCGAGGCGGTCCCGTCGAACGCAACGGTCAGCGGCGCCACCCCGCTGGTGGGGTTGGCGGAGGCGACGGCGATCGGGGGCTGGTTCTGGCCGAAGTAGCGGATGCGGCGGATGGTGCCGCCGAGGTCCACGTAGAAGAGGTCGCCGCCCGGCCCGATCTGGATGTTGACCGGCTGGGCGGCTTCGGACACGAACGTCTTTCGCTTGGACAGGTCGGGCAACCCGTTGCTGCCGAGGGGGATCGACCAGATGCACCGGCGCGTGTAGTCGGCGAAGAAAAGGGCACCCCGGTACTCGGCCGGGTACGAGCCACCGCTCGAGAACGCGAACGAGGCCCCCGACACCGACGAGCCCCCCCTCGGGCATACGTCGTTGGGCACGACCAAATCGCTGTGCTGGTAGCGGAAGTACGGCGCCACCACCGCCCCGGTGCCCTCGGCGTACAGGTTCTCGCAGACCGAGAGGTTCGCGGCGTCGTAGCCGCTCTGGCGCCCGTCGCCCTCGTAGCAAGGCCAGCCGAAGTTCTCGACCGGGGCCGCGGGAGGGCTGACGAGCCGGTTGATCTCCTCCCAGCTGTCCCAGCCCACGTCGCCGATCCACAGCTCGTTGGTGCCGGGCCGCATCGTGATGCGGAACGGGTTGCGCAGGCCGTAGGCGACGATCCGCCTGGCGTTGGCGTCGCTGCTCGACGCCAGCGGGTTGTCGGGCAACCCAGCGCCGGTGGCGGGGTCGACCCGCAGGATCGCACCGTCGAGACCGGCCGGGTCACTGCTCGTGCGTAGATCCTGGCTCCGCAACGCCCCTCCCTCCGCCGAGGGAGGCGCCATCGCATCGCCGACGCCTCCTGGCGGATCGCCGCACGGGTTGACCGGCGAGCCGTCCTGCCCGTAGTCGACGAAGTTGAAGCTGGCGCCGTCCCCGCCGCTCACGTAGAGGGCGCCGTCCGGACCGAAGGCCAGGCTGCCGACGGAGTGGCTCGGGTACTGCTGGCACCAGCCTTCGACCAGCACCTGCTCGGAGCCGACCGCGACGTTCCCGGAGGCCCGGAGCCGCGACAGGCGTCCCGCGACCACGCAGCCGTCACCAGTCGCGCCCGGTGGCGTCGGGCAGCCGTCGAATGTGCCGTTCACTGTGCCCCACCGCGGCGCCGTCCCGCCGATGGCGGCATCGAAGGTGTAGAGCACGTAGACCCAGGGATCCGTCGGGAAGTTGGGCGCCAACGCCACGTCGAGAAGCCCGCGGTCCCAGAAGTTGTGGACCTGGGTCCGAAGGTCGGCGAACACGGTCGGCGTGGTGTCCGTCAGGTTGTCGAAGACCTTGATGAGGCCGCTCTTCTCGGCGACAAAGACTCGACCGTCCGAGGAGAAACGCAAGGCGGTCGGCTCGGTCAGCCCCGAGAAGACGATCTCCTCCTGAAAGCCCGGTGGCAGGGACACGGCGGTCGCCGGCCGCGCTGCGCTCCCCACCACAACTACTGACGACAGCAGAGCCGTCACGGCAACAACAGCGCCGAAGCTCGGGACCCGTCGTGACGAACGCCGCCCGTCAGTCATGCCCGTACTCCCTGGCCACCTTCGGGGCGGAACGGTACCACGATGTTGTCGCAGATCTGGGGCCTTGATGGTCGGCCGCGACCCCGCGGTGACCAGGTATGGCCTGGTCACCGCGGGTTGTGATCGGCTTCAACCCGTCAGCTGGGCGATCCAGCCACCTTGGTGCTGGCGAAGAGTGCAGCCCCACCAAGCAGCAGTGCGAGACCGGCGAGCCCGAGAAGGCCCGCACTGTTGCTACCGGTGTCAGGCAGCTGACCACCGGCAACCACGGTCGTCGTGGTAGACGCCGGCATCGAGGTCGTGGTGGTCGAGGCCGTCGAGCTCGTCGGCCTCTCGGTCGTCGTGGTGGTCGACTCGGTCGTCGTCGTCTGCTGCTCCGTCGTGGAGGTGGTCGACTCGGTCGAGCTCGTCGGATGCTCCGTCGTCGACGTCGTCGCCTCGGACGTGCTCGTGGTCGACTCGCTCGTCGTCGTCGGCTTCTCCGTCGTGGAGGTGGTCGACTCGGACGTGCTCGTGGTCGCCTCGGACGTGCTCGTGGTCGACTCGCTCGTCGAAGTCGTCGACGACGACGTCGTCGGCGGCGTCTCGCAACCGGTGACCCAGAACGTCTTGTGCTTCACATCGGCGCCCTGGGACCCGTCGGCGTTGACCGTCAACTTGATGTGCCAGCCCTGCTGGGGCTGCGGCTCGAAGTTGGCGAGCAAGCTCGTGAGGTCGTAGGTCCTGCTCGCGTCGAGGCCCGCTTCGGAACCGCCACCGCTGTTGTCGTCCTCACCGATGAAGATGTCGTTGTCTTCGAGGATCACCTCGTTCCCGGTGGGCGGATGCACCTCGAACGTCACGTCCGCGAACAGCTCCCCCTCGTCGTAACCGTAGAAGTCGACCTGGAAGGTGCACCCGACATGCGGCTCGTTGTCCGGGTGGCTGTCGAACTCGACGCCGTCGATCTTGACGGTGCCGTTGTTCCCGGGGGGCCCGCCAGGGTCGGCATCGGCCCGAGCGGGGATGCTGGCGACCAGGAACAAAGCCCCCGCCACCATGCTGACCAGCCCGATCAGCGTGCGCCACCGCGAGCCATTGTCCACGACGTTGTCCATCTTGCGCCGACTCCCTTCAGCCTCGGGCTCCAGTGCCCGACTTCGCCCGTACGACGCGACCGCGGTCGCCGCGCCGTTTCCCTCTAACTCCGTCTCGATGGCGTCGATCCCCACGTGGGCGGGGACTCCTGCCCAGCTGTCGTACCAACCGGCGGACCGAAACCGCGAGCCTGGGACGGCGACCACGCGACGTGGGGCGCAAGGTACGCCAGCGCGGCCCGCCCGTTGGCGAACACTTGTTCCGATCGGCCGGTTAACGGAGACCATACCACCACGGTCGTCATCGTTGAACCACCGCCCATGGGTACCCCCTCCCACGCTCGGAACAGTCAGTCCTGGCGGAGGAATCGCAGTACGGCGAGGACCCTGCGGTGCTCGCGCGCGCCGGGGGCCAGGTCGAGCTTGGTGAAGATGCTGCGGACGTATCCCTCGATGGTCTTGGGGCTGACGAAGAGCTCGGCGGCCAGGCCCGCGTTGGTCAGGCCTTGGGCCATGAGCGCGAGCACTTCTCGCTCGCGGTCGCTCAGCCGGGCGAGCCGGTCCCGCTCGCGGCGGCGGCCGACGAGTCGGGTGACCAGCTCGGGGTCGATCACCACCTCCCCGGCGGCGACGCGGCGGACGTCGACGGCAAAGGCGCCGAGGTCGGACACCCGGTCCTTGAGGAGGTAGCCGACGCCACCGTCGAAGTCGTTCATGAGGCGCAGCGCGTGGTGGACCTCGACATATTGCGACAGCAGCATCAGCCCGACCTGCGGCGCCATCGCTCGGATCGCGGTGGCGGCGGCGATGCCCTCGTCGGCGAACCCCGGTGGCATCCGCAGATCGGTCACCACCACGTCAGGCGACTCGCGACGCGCCAGCTCGACGAGGCTCGGGCCGTCGGAGGCCTGTCCGACGACATCGAAGCCGACTTCGGCGAGGATCCGCGCCAGTCCCTCGCGGAACAGCACGGCGTCGTCCGCGACGATCACGCGCACGGCAGCACCGTCATGATCCGGGTACCGCCCCCGACCGGGCTGTCCAGCTGCAGCCGTGCACCGAGCGCCGCGAGCCGATCCGCCACACCTTGGAGGCCGCCGCCTTCTGTGTGGATCGCGCCGCCACGCCCGTCGTCGGCCACCTCGACCAGCAGTCCGGCATCGGCCGTGATGACGCACACCCTGACCAGGCGCGCGTCGGAGTGGCGAGCCGCGTTGGTGAGCGCCTCGCTGACGAGGAAATACGTCGTCGCCTCGACCTCGCGGGGCAACCGGTCATCCAGCACCACCGACAGCCTGACCGGGATCGAGGATCGGTCGGCGAGCGTCTCGAGCGCCGCGCCGAGGCCCTGTTCGGTGAGCACCATCGGGTGCAGCCCGCGTGCGAGCTCCCGCAGCTCGGAGGTCGCGTCCAGCAGCTGCGTGCGCACGGCTCGAACGCGCGCCGCCAGCGCCGGGTCTGCCCGCTCCGCCAGGGCGCCGAGCTCGAGGCCGAGGGTCACGAGGCGCTGCTGCGCGCCGTCATGCAAGTCCCGCTCGATCCGTCGCCTGGCCGCGTCCTCGGCGGTCACGATGCGGCGCGCCGCGGCTCGGAGCAGCTCGGCCTGCCGCTGCTGGACGATGACGAGGGCCGTTTGGGCACCGAGATCCGACACGAGCCGGCCCTCGGCGGCGGTGAGGGACTCGCCGGCGGGTTTGTGCAGGGCGAGCGCTCCGAGGACAGCCCCGTCGTGGACCACCGGCTGGACGTGCCAGGGCGGTCGGTCGAGCTCCGGCAGCGTTCGAGCATCGTCATCGACTGCGACGGGCCAGGCAGCCGCGGGGACGAGCCGCTCCTCGCCGCCCGACCACACCACGACCTCGCGCGCCCCGACCGCGTGGGCGACCGTCGTCGCGATCCCCGCCAGGAGATCCTCCGGCGCGCCGTGAATGCGGTCGGTGAGCTGCGCGAGCGCTTCATATGGCGTCGTCCGATGGCCGTACACGACGCGATCGGCAAGACGTTGGGCGCGCCGACGCAGCGGCTCGGAGGCGACCGCCACCACCGCGGTCGTGATCAGCCACAGCACGCCGCGACCGGCGGGCACGAGGGCACCGATGCCGAACACCACCGCGACGTATCCGGCAGTGATGACAACCACCATCGCGCCGACCACGATCGTCTTGTCGATCACCGGGGTCGATGTCGTAGAGGCGGTACTTGAGGATCGCGACCCCGGCCGCGACCGGGACCAGCGGCAGCGCGAGCAGACCCGGTGCCGGGCTACCCACGACCACCATGCCGCCGGCCAGCAACGCGATGTCCACCACGAC
>JBKPRV010000159.1:0-11786 GCA_046734715.1 Actinomycetota bacterium
GCCGTGGGCCGGGGAGGGGCCTCGGCGGGGGTCGCCGGTACCTCAGGGACCGGGTTCGGCGCCTCCGGGGTGCCGGAAACGTCTGTCTCGGCCATGGATCAGTTCCCTTCTCATGACGCACGCGCCTCGGCGTGCGGAGGCGGCGTCGCAGCCGGCCCGAGGTCGATGACCTCGCACCGGGCGCCGCCGGCCTGCGTCCATTGATGATTTCGTGTGACCCGTGCCACCACCCAGGCCGGATCGATCGCTTCGATCAGCTCGGTGGGGCGCAGGCCACGCGGCTGCGTGGCCAGCTCGGCCTGGAGTGCGGTGCCGAAGGCCGTCGCTCGGGGGGCGAGCGGGGCGACGATCTCGGACACCGGACCGAGCACGCACACGTCGAGGATGGCGGGCCGCACGTCGTCGGTGACGGTGTGGCCCTTGCGGGATCGGGTCAGCGGCAGTTCGGCGGCCGCCAGCGCCCGTGCGACGCCTGCGGCCACCTCCTCCGGCGCCACGTCGCCGATCTCGATGTACCAGGTGCAGCTGGTGACGGCCTGCTGGAGCGACTCGGCTCCGGGCGGCAGGACTGTGGCCGCCTGCACCTCCATGCCCGCGGGGAGAGCCGGGGCGAGCAGCGCGGGCAGCTGCTCGACGGCGTCGGGCCCGGGCGCGTCGCGCAGGGCCACGTCGAGGTACTCGGCCTGCGATTCGTGCCCGGTGGACAGGGCGAGGCCGAAGCTGAGCTTGGGGCGGGGCGAGAACCCCTCGGTGTAGGCCACGGCGACGCCGGCCCGCCGCAGCGCCCGCTCCCAGATGCGGGCGACGTCGCGGTGGCTGGTGAAGCGCACCTTGCCGTGCTTGGAGAAGCGGATGCGCACCCGGGGCGCCGGACCATTGCCGGTCACGAGCGTGCTCCTGCCAGCGGGCGGGGGCTGAGGGTGACCGGGACCGGACCGGGGCGCAGACCGCCGGTCGACAGGTCCTGGCCGGTGCCCTGGCTGCCGCCCGCGGGCGCGGTGGCCGACGCCACCACGTGCTCGATGCCGTAGCCGGTGCACGCGCCGCAGTCGTAGCAGGGCGTCCAGCGGCAGTCGGGCAGGCCGACCTCGGCCAGCGCGTCCTGCCAGTCCTGCCACAGGAAGTCCTGGTGCAGGCCGGCCGACAGATGCGACCAGGGCAGCACCTCGTCCTCGGTGCGGTGCCGGTAGACGTACCACTCGAGGTCCAGCCCGGCCTCTGCCAGGGCGTCGAGCCAGAGGTCGAGGCGGAAGTGCTCGCTCCACTCCTGGAACGTGCCGCCCCGCCGCCACACGGCCTCGATCACCGGGCCCAGGCGCCGGTCGCCCCGCGACGCCAGCCCCTCGACGAGCGACGCCTTGGGGTCGTGCCAGGTGAGCTGCACGCCCTTGGCCGAGCGAGCGTTGTCGCGGAGCAGGCCGATCTTGCGGCCCAGCTCCTCGGCCGTGTTCTGGCCGAACCACTGGAACGGCGTGAACGGCTTGGGCACGAACCCGCCCACGGAGGCCTTGACCGTGACGCCCTTGGTGTGGCGGCGCCCGATCTCCACGCAGTTGCGGGCCAGGTCGAGGATGCCGAGCGTGTCGACGTCGGTCTCCGACGGCAGCCCGGTGAGGAAGTAGAGCTTCACCCGCCGCCAGCCGGACGAGAAGGCGCTCTCGACCGCGCCGTACAGGTCCTCCTCGCGGATGAGCTTGTTGATGATCTGGCGCATCCGCCAGGTGCCAGCCTCGGGGGCGAACGTGAGGCCGGTGCGGCGAGCCTTCTGGATCTGGGCCGCGATGCCGACGGTGAAGGCGTCGACCCGCAGGCTGGGCAGGCTCACCGAGGTCTGGCCACAGGCCGAGGGGGCGTCGACGATGCCCCGCACCACGTCCTCGATGCCCGAGAAGTCGGCGGTCGAAAGGCTGGTCAGCGCGACCTCGTCGTAGCCCGTGCGGCGCAGGCCCTCGCTCACCATGGTGCGGACCTGCTCGGCGGGCCGCTCGCGCACGGGCCGGGTGATCATCCCCGCCTGGCAGAAGCGGCAGCCCCGGGTGCAGCCCCGGAACACCTCGACGTTGAGCCGGTCGTGCACCACCTCGGTCAGCGGGACCAGCTGGTGGCGCGGGTAGGGCCACTCGGCCAGGTCGGCGATGGTGCGCTTCTCGACCCGCTCGGGCACGTCGGCGTAGCGCGGCCGGATGGCGGCGATGCGCGGCCCGTCGTAGTCGACCTCGTAGAGGGAGGGCACGTAGACGCCCTCGACGTGGGACAGCTCCCGCAGCAGCGCCTCGCGGCTGCCCTCGGTCCGGCCCGACGCCTTCCACGCCGCGATCACCTGGGTGATCTCGGACACGACCTCCTCGCCGTCGCCCAGCACCACGAAGTCGAGGAAGTCGGCCAGCGGCTCGGGGTTGTAGGTGCAGTGGCCGCCCGCAGCCACCAGCGGGTGCTCGGGCCGGCGCTCGGCGGCCCGCACGGGGACGCCGGCCAGGTCGACGCAGTTGAGCAGGTTGGTGTAGGTCAGCTCGGCCGAGAGGTTGAAGGCCAGCACGTCGAAGTCGCCCGCGGGCCGGTGGGTGTCCACCGAGAACAGCGGGATGCGCTCGCGGCGCATGACCGCCTCGAGGTCACCCCAGGGGGCGTAGGACCGCTCGGCCCAGGCGTCGTCGCGCTCGTTGACGATCTCGTAGAGGATCTGGAGGCCCTGGTTGGGCAGCCCGATCTCGTAGGTGTCCGGGTAGGTGAGCAGCCACGACACTGCGCCGGCGGGCGCCGAGGGTCGCTGCGCGCCAAGCTCCAGCCCGATGTAGCGGGCAGGCTTGGACACCCCGGCGAGATGGGGCTCGAGCTGCGACCAGACAGATGGCATGTCAGGACAAGGCTAGCGGGGAGCCGCTCCGTGCCCCGAACCCCGCAGAAAGCGGTCAGACGACGACGCGGCGCAGATGTCTGTCGTACCTGCGACGGGAATTCAGGCCGCCACCGGTGTGGAGGCCGCCGGTGCCGAGGGAGCCGACGCCTGCGGCCGGCGGGCGGGGCGCAGGAACAGGATGGTGACCGGCACCAGGTAGGCCAGGTAGGCCACGAGCTGCTCGATCGACGGGCGAGGGTCCCAGCCGAACATGGCGCCGAGGAACTTGCCCACCTCGCTGCCGTTGGTCAGCCAGTGGACCGAGGTGAGGTCGTAGACGCCGTTGAGGTTGAGCGAGCCGAGGTCGCCCGAGATCTGGAGGAACATGACCGTCCGGGCCACCAGCCCGGCGGCGAACACGATCAGCACGAGGCCGGTGACGGTGAAGAACGCCTTCATCGGCATCTTGCGGCCGCCCCAGTACACGGCGTAGGCCAGCGCCGAGGCGATGGCGATGCCGATGAACGCCCCGAGCAGCACGCCGGAGCCGTCCTCGTCGGTGCCCACGGCCAGCAGGAAAAGGGCGGCCTCGATGCCCTCCCGCAGCACGGCCACCAGCGCCACACCCGCCAGGGCGAAGCCGATCCGCTCGGAGCGGAGGGCGGCGTCGACCTTGTGCTCCAGGTCGCCCTTGATGAGCCGGCTCTGGCGCCGCATCCAGAAGATCATCCACGTGAGCACCGCCGCGGCCAGGGCCGAGATGGCGGCGAAGGCTCGCATGCGGGCGTCGCCCTCCAGGCCGCCCACGGTGGTGTGCACCACCACGCCGATGATCAGCGAGATGGCTACGGCGGCGGCGACACCGCCCCACACCGCCCGTGACAGATCGAGCCGCTCCAGCTTGCGGAGGTAGGCGAACACGATCGCGACCACGAGGGCGGCTTCGAAGCCCTCGCGCACCATGATGAGCAACGCTGCTTCCACATGTTCAGGTTACTTCACAACACAAGGCGAGTCAGCCGAACCGGCGCATGTGCACGTTGAGCACCAGCCCGATGGCGATCCAGAAGGCGATGGTGGAGGATCCGCCATAGCTCATGAACGGCAGGGTGATGCCGGTGATGGGCATGATCCCCATGGTCATGCCCACGTTCTGGAAGATCTGGAACACGAGCATGGACAGCACGCCGACGCATATGAGCATGCCCAGCCGATCCTGGGCTATCTGGGCCGTGCGCCAGATGCGCGCGCACATGAGGCCGAACAGCGCCAGCGCAGTGGCGCAGCCCACGAAGCCCAACTCCTCCCCCAGCGCGGTGAAGATGAAGTCGGTGTGCTGCTCGGGGACGAAGCCGAGGCGGGTCTGGGTGCCTTCGAGGAACCCCTTGCCGCTGATGCCGCCCGAGGCGATGGTGGCCTTGGACTGGTCGGCGTTGTAGTCCGCCGACTGCAGGTCGGCGAGGTCCTGCGTCTCGTTGGGCTGCAGGAACCCGGACAGCCGGTCGCGCTGGTAGTCCTCCAGCACCCCCGAGTTGAGCACCGCCACCACGCCGATGACCCCCACCGCGGTGAGCACGACGATGTGGCGAGCCCGCGCCCCGGCCATGAGCAGCATGCCCATGGCGATGGCCACGAACACCAGGGCCGTGCCGAGGTCGGGCTGGACCATGATCAGCCCGGTAGGAACGGCGATGAGGGCGAGCGCGATCAGTAGGTGACGGGCGCGCAAGGGTGGCTCCCGGCCGGCCAGCGCGGCGGCCACGGCCAGGATCACCGCCACCTTGGCGAACTCGGCCGGCTGCAACTGGAAGGGGCCGATCTGGAACCAGGCCTGGGTCCCCCGCACCTCCTCCCCCAGCGACGAGACCACCAGGGCCAGCGCCACGAGCACGCCGACATAGGGCAGCCAGGCGAAGTCGCGCAGGCGGCGGTAGTCGATCAGGGTGACCGCCACCATGCAGATCACGCCGACGACGATGAACAGGATCTGCTTGCGCAGGAACGAGGTGTCGTAGCTGTCGGGATCGGTGCCCCGCGTCGAGGACAGGACCATCAGCGCGCCCAGCACCGACACCGCGCCCACGCACGTCACCAGCACCAGGTCGACGTGCTTCCAGGCCGCGGGGGTGCGGTCGCGGAACCAGGTCTCCTCGGCGCGGCGCCGCGGCCGGAGGCTCGGCGGCCGCACGAAGCGCTCGCGGGCGGGGATGTGGCCGAGGTCGAGGATGCCCCGCGCCATCAGTCGTACGCTCCCGCGGCGGTGTCGCCGGTCAGGCCCGCCGCCGCGCCCGCCGGCAGGCCGTCGGGGCCCGCGGGCTGGAGCGGCGCTATGCCGGACAGGGCCTCGAACAGGGCCCGAGCCACCGGCGCGGCGGCGGTGGCGCCGAAGCCCGACTCCTCCAGGAACACCGACACCTGGTAGCGGGGCGCCGGCACCGGGCCGAAGGCGCTGAACACGGCCGTGTCGGACTTGCCGTTCACCTGCGCCGTGCCGGTCTTGCCCGCGATCGGGTAGTCGTTGAGCGGGAACCCGGCGAAGGCCCGGGTGGCGGTGCCGCTGCGGGGCACGCCCAGCAGGCCCTGGAGCAGCGGCTCGCGCACCTCGGCCGGCAGGTCGACCTGGCCCGCCACGGTCGGCGTGAACTCCTGGGTGACCTCGCCGGTCTGGTTCGACACCGCCTTCAAGGCGATCTGGGGGACGTAGCGGGTGCCACCGTTGGCGAAGGTGGCGTAGCCGTTGGCCAGCTGCAGCGGGGTGACGAGCACGTCGCCCTGGCCGATCGCCATGTTGATGTTGTCGCCGGCCCGCCACACCGGGTCGCGGCCGCCGTAGTTGACCTTCCAGTTGGGGGTGGGCACCCGGCCCGGGCGCTCGCTGGTCAGCTGCACCCCGGTGGGAGCGCCGAGGCCCCAGGGCGTGAGCCGGCTCTGCAGGCCCTCGTCGCCTCCGTAGTTGTCCTTGTTCAGCCAGAACTGGGCACCCACGTTGTAGAAGTAGGCGTCGGACGACACGGTGAGCGCCCGGGTGATGTTCACGTTGCCGTAGGACGCGCCGCCGGCGTTGCGCCAGAAGCAGTGCGGCCCGCGGCAGTTGGCCAGGGCGTAGCCGCCCGAGTCCCGGAAGATCTTGTCCGGGGTCATCACCCCGGCCATCAGCGCCGCGTAGCCCACGAACAGCTTGAACGTGGAGCCGGGCGCCCACTGGCCCTGGATGGCCCAGTTGTTGAACGGCGAGCCGTTGGCCGGGTCGTTGAGCGAGGCCCACTCGGCCTCGGTCACGCCGTCCGCCAGGATGTTGGGGTCGTAGGAGGGGTACGACGCCAGCGCCAGCACCTGACCGTTGTTGGGGTCGAGCACGACCGCCGAGCCGGTGGTGGCGGCGTTGCGGCTGCCGTCCCGGTTGGGCCGGGCCCGGGCGTCGGCCAGGCCCTGCTGCACCTTCTGCTCGGCGAGGGCCTCCAGGTCGGCGTCGACGGTGAGGTAGAGGTCGTCACCCGCCTTGGGCGGGCGCTCGCTGATGACCCGCACCGGGTTGCCCTCGGCGTCGACCTCGATGCGGCGTAGGCCGGGCGTGCCCCGCAGCCAGGGCTCGAAGGTCTGCTCGACCCCGCTCTTGCCGATCTCGTCGTTGAGCGTGTACGGCTTGGCCGTCTGGTTGACCTGGGCCGCCAGCTCGGTGTCGTTGATCTTGCCGACGTAGCCGAGGATGTGCACGCCCAGCGGCCCGTAGGGATAGGCCCTCAGCGCGGTGCGCTCGACCACCACGGACGGGTACTGGTCGGCCCGCTCCTCGAAGTAGATCTTCAGGTCCTCGGGGACGCCGGTCGCCAGCGGGACCGGGGCGTAGCGGCTGAAGCGCACGTCGTTCACCCGGATCCGGATCTCGTCGGGTGTGATGGGATGGCCGTAGGCGGTCAGGTCCCACGACAGGCGGTTGAGCAGATCGGCCTGGCGCTCGTCGGACAGCTCGTCGAAGCTGTTGCGCTCCATGGCCACCACCACGGCCACGCGGTTGTCGACGAGGACCTTCCCGTTGCGGTCGAGGATGCGCCCGCGCGGTGCGGGGAGCTGCACCTCCCGGACCCGGTTGGCCTCGGCCTTGAGCTGGTAGCTGTCCGCCGCCACGACCTGCAGGTCGTAGAGCCGGGCGAACAGGGACGCGAACAGCGCGGTCACCACGATGGCGATGACCGACAAGCGCAGCTTGGGGACGAAGCCGTGCTCGGGGCTCATCTGCGGACCTCCGGCCCGCGGACGAGCCATCGCCGCTTCGCGTCGGCTAGGGCACTGTGCTTCTGGTTCACTCGCTGGCGCTCCCTCACCGGAGCAATACCTCCAGGCGATCGGGCTCGCTGTGGCCATGTACCCACCACATGACCCGGATGAGCGGGAGGACGAGCAGCGCGCACCACGCGGCCATCACCAGGGCGATGGCGGGCAGGTGACCGAAGGGGAAGGAGTCGCCCAGCAGGTTGGCCAGCGCGGTGTACAGCGTCGCCTGCACCGCCCCGGCCACCGCGGCCACGCCCACCGGCCACCAGCCGCTGGTGCGCATCAGCGCCGAGCCGGCCAGCCCTACGGCGTAGCCCACCAGCGCGTAGGTCAGGGCCGACAGCCCGAACGGGGTGTCCAGCAGCACCAGGTCGTAGCAGAGGCCGGTGGCGAAGCCCCAGGTCACGCCCCGGTCGCCGCCGCCGGTCAGCCCCGCGGCCACGGTCAGGGCCAGCATCAGATCACCCAGCGCGCCCACGATCCGCAGGTCGGACAGCATCGTGACCTGGAGGACGAGCGCGGCGAAGAGCACCACCGCCGCGCGGAACAGCTTGGCCCGGGTGCTCACGGGGTCACCCCGGCTGCCACTGCAGGACGGTCAGGTACGACAGGCGGTCGAAGTCGACGGACGGCTCGACCACCAGCTCCAGCGCGAGGCCCCCCGAGCCCGCACGGGTGGACTTCACCGTGCCCAAGGGTACGCCGGGCGGGTAGGCGCTACGATCCACCCCGCTGGTGACCACGCCCGTCCCCTCGGCGATCTGCACCCGCGGGCCGATGGACGAGTCCGCCACCAGCGGGTCGCCGCGCCCCTGGCCCCGGGCCGTGCCCAGGTCGCCGGTGGAGGCCAGCCGCACGCCCACCCGGATCTCGGGGTCGGTGATGAGGTCGACCGTGGCGCTGTTCGAGGTGACCTGGGTGATCCGTCCCGCCAGGCCCGCGCCGGTGGCCACCGGCATGCCGACGGACAGGCCGTTGTCGGTGCCCTTGTCGATCTCGACCGCGTGGGAGAAGTTCGAGCGCGGGCCCGACACCACGCGGGCCACCACCTTGGGGATGTCGGTGGCGTAGGGCAGGTCGAGCACCAGCGACAGGTCGGAGAGCTGGCGCTCGGCGTCGGTGCCGCTGATGTCGGCGGCGTCTCGTTCCTCCAGCCGGTTGCGCAGGCGCTCGTTCTCGTCCTGGAGGTCCTCGTAGTCGGACACCCCGTGCCAGGCGTTGCGCACCGGGCGGGTGACGGCGTCGACGCCCGACTCGATGGGGTCGGTGACGGTGGCCGCGCCCTCCCGCAGGTTGCGGATGACGGGCGCGTCGCGCAGGCCCAGCGTCACCAGGGTGACGGACGCGGCGACCACTACGGCGAGCCGGGTCCGGGATCCGGTCGGCGGCGAGATGGCCATGCGTCAGTAGCCGGTGGACGAGAAGAGGAACTTCAACGCGTCGAACTCCTCCAGAGACTGGCCGGACCCCACCGCCACCGCGTGCAGTGGGTTGGGGGCCACGACCACGGGCATGCCCGTCTCGTGATGCAGACGGGCGTCGAGACCGTTGAGCAGTGCCCCCCCACCGGCCAGGTAGATGCCCTTGTCCATGACGTCGGCCGCCAGCTCGGGCGGCGTCTTGTCGAGCGTGACCTTCACCGCGTCGACGATGGCCGACACCGGCTCCTCCATCGCCTCGCGCACTTCGTCGGTGGTGGTCACGATCGTCTTGGGCAGGCCGGTCATGAGGTCGCGGCCCCGGATCTCGGCGTCCAGCTCCTCCAGCAGGGGCCACGCCGAGCCCAGGGCGATCTTGACCTCCTCGGCCGTGCGCTGCCCGATCGCCAGGCCGTACTCCTTCTTCACGAAGTTGACGATGGCCTCGTCCAGCTCGTCGCCGGCCACCCGCACCGACTGGCTGGTGACGATGCCGCCGAGGGAGATGATGGCCACCTCGGTGGTGCCCCCACCGACGTCGACGATCATGTTGCCCGCCGGCTCCTGGACCGGCAGCCCGGCGCCGATGGCTGCCGCCATCGGCTCCTCGATGATGTAGGCCGGTTTGCGGGCGCCGGCGTACTCGGCGGCCTCGCGCACGGCCTGCTGCTCGACGCCGGTGATGCCCGAGGGCACGCAGATCACCATGCGGGGCTTGCCCCAACGCCGGTTGTGGGCCTTGCGTATGAAGTAGCTGAGCATCTTCTCGCAGATCTCGAAGTCCGCGATGACGCCGTCCTTCAGCGGGCGGATGGCCTCGATGTGGCTGGGGGTGCGGCCGATCATCCGTTTGGCGTCGATGCCGACGGCCACGGGCTTGCCGTCGCGCACGTTGATGGCGATGACGGAGGGCTCGTTGAGGACGATGCCCTTGCCACGCACGTAGATGACGGTGTTGGCAGTGCCGAGATCGACGGCCATGTCCCGACCCGTCAGGGAGGAGAAGAAGTTGTCGGGCATGCTCTGGCTTCTTGCGCCGCGGTTTGCGAGGGGTCTGCCGTAGGTTAACGAACCGCCAGGGTCCCGAGAGCGACCCTCCGGTTACGGTTTCGAGCCGAGGCCCGGGAACCAGAGGGCGATCTCGCGGGCGGCCGACTCGTGGCCGTCGCTGGCGTGGACCAGGTTCTCGGTGGTGATGGTGGCGAAGTCACCCCGGATGGTCCCGGGCTCCGCATCGGTCACCTTGGTGGCGCCCACCACCTTCCGCACGAGGAGATAGGTGTTCTCGTCGGGCCCCTCGACCACCATGGCCAGGACCGGCGAGCGGGTCAGGAAGTCGACCAGGTCACCGAAGAAGGGCTTGTCGCGGTGCTCGTCGTAGTGCTCCTGGGCATGATCCAGGGACACCTGGCGCAGCTCGGCGGCCACTAGCGTCAGGCCCTTGCGCTCCAGGCGGGCGATGATCTCGCCCACCAGGCCGCGCTCGACCGCGTCCGGCTTGCACATCACGAAGGTGCGGTTCTTCACAGTCGGTGAAGCTAGGCGCAGCCCGCGTCAGCTGACCAGCCCGAGGGCCCGGCACGCGGTGCGGGCGTCCCCAACGGTGTAGAGCGACCCGGACACCATGACCATGTCGCCCTCCCCCGCGTCCTCGGCCGCCTGCCAGGCGGTGGCCACGGCGTCGCTCACGTCGGGGATCACCTCGGCGACCGCGCCCCGGTCGGCGGCCAGTTTGGCGAGGTCGGCGGGCGCCGCGGCCCGGGGGGTGCCCGGCGCGGTGGCGATCACCCGGTCGCCGGCCCCCACGCCGAGGCCGTCGAGCATCTCGCCCAGGTCGCGGCCGGTGAGCATCCCCAGCACGAAGCGCCGGGTGCCCATCACCTCGAACTCCTCCGCCAGGGTGGCCCCCGCGGCGCGGGCGCCGTCGGGGTTGTGGGCGCCGTCGAGGATCACGAGCGGCGCCCGGTGCAGCACCTCGAACCGGCCGGGCAACCGCAGGTCGACCAGCGCCTCGGCCACCACGTCGGGCTCGAGCGGGCGCCCGAAGAACGCCTCGACCGCCGCCACCGCCATCGCCAGGTTCTGGGCCTGGTGGGCGCCGTGGCAGGGCAGGAACACCTCCTCCAGCAGGCCGTGGGGCGTGCGGAGGTCGACCACGTGGCCGCCGAGCGCCTTGCGGTCGGCCACCACGCCGAAATCGTCGTCGCGCACCCAGGTGGTGGCGGCACGCTCGGCCGTGAACACGGGCCGCAGGGCGGGGTCGGTCTCGCCCAACACCAGGTGGCTGCCGGGCTTGATGATGCCGGCCTTCTCGGCCGCCACCCGCCGGCGCCAGTCGCCCACGCCGTCGGTGTGGTCCTTGCCCACGTTGGTGATCACCGCCACCTGGCCGTCGGCCACGTTGGTGGCGTCCCACCGGCCGAGCAGTCCCACCTCGATCACGGCCACGTCCACCGCCACCTGGCTGAACCAGGAGAACGCCACCGCGGTCAGCAGGTCGAAGTGGTGGGGCCGCGCGAAGAAGCGCTGGTCCTCGAGCGCCGCCAGCTCGCCCAGGACCGCCGCGAACTCCTCGGGGTCGATGGGCTCCAGGTTGCGGGCGATGCGCTCGGTTATGTGCTCCAGGTGGGGGCTGGTGTAGCTCCCGACGGAGAGCTGGTGGGCGGCCAGCAGCGCGGTGGCCATCCGCACCGTCGAGCCCTTGCCGTTGGTGCCGGTGACGTGGATGACCGGGTAGTCCCGCTGCGGATTGCCCAGCACGTCCACGATCTCCCGCATGCCGTCGAGCGACACGCCCACGGGGTGGCCGGCCGAGACGGCGACGGTCTTCTCGAGGTTGATGTGCGCGTCGAGGTACGCCTGGGCGTCGGTGAAGTTCAGGACGCCGCCCGGCGGGGCCGCTGCTGCTGGCGCTCGGTGCGCGGCACCAGCGTGGGGTTGACCCGGTCGAGCACCACGGCCCGGTCGATGACGCACTGGCCCACGTCGCTGCGGCTCGGCAGCTCGTACATGAGGTTGAGCAGCACCTCTTCGAGGATGGCGCGCAGCCCCCGGGCGCCGGTGCCCCGCAGCAGCGCCTGGTCGGCGATGGCCTCGAGGGCGTCCTCGGCGAACTCCAGCTCGACGTCCTCGAACTCGAAGATCTTGCGGTACTGCTTGATGAGGGCGTTCTTGGGCTCGACCAGGATGCGGATCAGCGCTTCCCGATCCAGGCTGGACACCGCCCCGATGACGGGGAGCCGGCCCACGAACTCGGGGAT
>JBKPRV010000160.1:0-13054 GCA_046734715.1 Actinomycetota bacterium
CCACGAAGGTGAAGCCCGGCCGGCCGAACAGGTGCTCGATGTTGTCGACCGAGCCGGTCAGCAGGTTGTCGATGGCGACGACGGAGTCACCGCGCGCCAGCAGCGCGTCGCACAGGTGCGAACCCAGGAAACCGGCGCCGCCGGTCACAACCACACGGGCCATCAGCCCTTCCTTCCAGACGAGCCGGTGCCGCCGGTCAGCGGCCGATGCCGACGTAGGTGAACCCCCGTCGCTCCAGCGCCGGCTTGTCGAGCAGGTTGCGCGCGTCGACCACCCGGGACACAGCCATCAGGCCCGCGACCTTGTCGAAGTCCAGCCAGCGGAACTCGTCCCACTCGGTCAGCACCACCAGCACGTCGGCGCCGTCGCACACCGAGTAGGGGTCGCTCAGCGGCGCGACACCACCGATCGGGCCCTTGACCGCAGGGTCGTAGGCCCTCACGTCGGCGCCCTGCTCGCCGAGCAGCTCGACGATCCTCACCGCCGGCGAGTCGCGGGTGTCGTCCGTGCGGGCCTTGAACGTCAGGCCCCACACCCCCACCTTCACACCGCCGAGGGAGCCGCCCACCGCCGCCCGCACCTTGGCGACCACGCGGTGGAACTGGTCCTCGTTGACCGTGATGACCCCCGAGAGCAGGTCGAACGAGTAGCCGGCGTCGTCGGCGATGTGGACCAGCGCCCGCGAGTCCTTGGGGAAGCACGACCCGCCCCAGCCCGGCCCCGGCTTGAGGAACTCGTGGCCGATGCGCTTGTCGTAGCCCATGCCCAGCACGACGTCCTTGACGTCGGCGCCCACCGCCTCGCACACGGCGGCGATGGCGTTCACGAAGCTGATCTTGGTGGCCAGGAACGCGTTCGACGCGTACTTGATGGTCTCGGCCGACGCCGGGTCGGTGACGATGATCGGCGCCGTGACCCCGATGTAGAGCGACGCCACCCGCACTGCGGCCGACTGGTCGTCGCTGCCGATCACGATGCGGTCCGGATTGAGGAAGTCGTGCACGGCCGAGCCCTCACGCAGGAACTCGGGGTTGGACACCACCACCACGTCGTCGCGGCCCAGCACCCGCTCGACCACCCGGGTCGACCCCACGGGCACGGTCGACTTGTTGACCACCACCGCCTCGGCCGGCAGCACCGGGCCGATGTCGCGGGCGGCGGACTCGATGTAGCTCAGGTCGGCCGAGCCGTCGTCGCCCTGGGGGGTGGGCACGCACAGGTAGGCGAACTCGGCCGTGCGGGCCGCCTCGGCGTTGCCCACCACGAAGCGCAGGGTCCCCTGGTCGAGCCCGTCACGCACCAGCGCCTCGAGGCCCGCCTCGACGATCGGCACCTCGCCCTTGCTGAGCTGGGCGACCCGCTTCTCGTTGATGTCGGCACACACGACGTCGTGCCCCAGCTGCGAGAAGCACGCCGCGGTGGTGAGCCCGACGTACCCCGCGCCGATGACGGCGATCTGCGCCATGGTGATGTCCTCCTAGCCGGTTGCAGGGGTTCGGTCGTCGCCGCATCCGGTCCGCCCCATCGGATCGCGCCAGGCTAGTGAGCCCGCCCGACCCGTGACATCATCACGCGGCGAGCCGGGCGGCATGGCGGGGCGCAGCAGCTTGTGGGCTAGCCTCGGAGGCTGGCTGGAATCGCAGTGGAGAGGTTTGCCGTGCGGAACGCCCTCGGGGCCGTCCAATCGCTGCTGGTGCTGGGGGGATCGTCCGACATCGGCGCCGCAATCGCCGAGAAGCTGGTGCCCACCGGGTGCCGGCGCATCGTGCTGGCCGGACGCCATCCCGACGCCATGGAGCCCGTCGCCGAGCGGCTGCGCTCTCTCGGGGCCGGCGTCGCCGTCACCGCCTGGGACGCGACCGACATCGCAGGCCACGCCGACGCGGTCAAGGCCGCCTGGGAGGCCGGCGACGGCGACGGTTCGGGCGACATCGACTGCGTCGTGCTGGCCGCGGGGGTGCTGGGCGACCAGGATCACCTGGCCGCCGATCCGGCCGCGGCCGCCGAGCAGATCACCACGAACTTCACGGGCCCGGCCTCGACCCTGCTGCACGTGGCCGAGCGCCTCCGCGAGCAGGGCCACGGCCGCATCGTCGTGCTCAGCACGGTCGCCGGCGAGCGGGTGCGGCGCTCCAACTTCGTCTACGGCTCGTCCAAAGCCGGCCTCGACGGCTTCTGCCAGGGCCTCGCTGATTCGCTGGCCGGCACCGGCGTGGGCGTCGTCATCGTGCGCCCGGGCTTCGTGCACACCGCCATGACCGAGGGCCGGGACACCCCACCCTTCGCCACCACGGCCGACGCCGTGGCCGGCGCGGTGGCCGACGCTCTCGCCTCCGGCAAGGAGGTCGTGTGGGTGCCGGGCGCGTTCCGCTACCTCATGTCCGGATTCCGTCACCTGCCCCGCCCCGTATGGCGCAAGCTCTCGGCCCGGATGTGAGCCCGGCGCGGCCATGAGCACCACCGCCTCCAGCCCAGCGGCCCCGCCCGACGCGCCGGTCCCGCCGCCCGAGGCCGCGCCCAAGCGCGACCCGCTGCCGGTCGGCCTGGTGAAGCTGGCCCGGCCCAAGCAGTGGTCCAAGAACGTGCTGGTGTTCGCGGCGCCCGCGGCCGCGGGCGTGCTCGACAACCACCAGTGGGCGGTCGACGCCATGTTCGCCTTCGTCTGCTTCTGCCTGGCCGCGGCGGGCACGTACTTCATCAACGACGCCCGCGACGTGGAGGCAGACCGGCTCCACCCCAAGAAGTGCACCCGGCCGGTGGCGTCGGGCGCCGTCCCGGTCCCGGTGGCCTACGCGGGCGGGGCGGTGCTCCTGGCGGCCGCCGTTGCGCTGTCCCTCACGGTCAACACCAACCTGGCCCTCGTGGTCGGCGGCTACATCGTCCTGACCACGGCCTACTCGTCGGTGCTCAAGCAGGTGGCAGTGGTCGACCTGGTGGCCGTGGCCGCCGGTTTCGTGCTGCGGGCCGTCGGGGGCGCCGCCGCCACCGAGGTGCCCATCTCCAACTGGTTCTTCATCGTGACCAGCTTCGGGGCCCTGTTCATGATCACCGGCAAGCGGGCGGCCGAGGCCAAGGAGATGGGCGAGGGCGCCACCGAGTTCCGCCCCGTGCTGGCCGTCTACACCCCGGCCTACACCGCCTACCTGCGGGCGGTGTCGTCGGGCGCCGTCCTGGTGGCCTACTGCCTGTGGGCGTTCGAGAAGGCGGCGGTCGCCACCTCGCCCATCCCCTGGTACCAGCTCTCGATCCTGCCGTTCGTGATGGCCGTGCTGCGCTACGCCCTCGTGCTCGAGCAGGGTCGGGGGTCGGCGCCGGAGGAGATCGTGCTCGGCGACCGGCCGCTGCAGCTCATCGCCGTGGCCTGGGCCATCGTGTTCGCCATCGGGGTCTACGCGCGGTGACCGACGGGCATCCCGACGAGATGGAGACCGACGCGGGACCTCGCGAGCTGGTCAGCGGCTGGACCCGCAACCCGATGACCGCGTCGCAGGTGGCGCGCCCGTCCAACCCGGACGAGCTGGCCATGGCGGTCAAGGCCGCCGGCCCCCGCGGCGCCATCGCCCGCGGGCTGGGCCGGGCCTACGGCGACTCGGCCATGAACGCCGGCGGCCTGGTGGTGGAGTCGACCGGGGTGTCGGGCCTGTTGGAGCTGGACCACCAGGCGGGCACGGCCCGGGTCCTGGCCGGCACGTCCATCGACGGCCTGCTGCGGGCGATCGTCCCCCAGGGCTGGTTCGTCCCCGTCTCCCCCGGCACCCGCAACGTCACCATCGGCGGGGCCATCGCGTCCGACGTCCACGGGAAGGACCATCACGCCACCGGCAGCTTCGGCGCCCACGTGCGCTCCATGGTGCTGGCCGTGCCCGACGGCACCCGCCGCACCCTCACCCCGGAGCACGACCCCGAGGAGTTCTGGGCCACGTGCGGAGGCATGGGCCTGACCGGCACGGTGGTGGAGGCCACCATCGACCTCCATCCCGTCGAGACCAGCCTGCTGCGGGTGGACAGCGACCGGGTCCCCGACCTCGACACGCTGCTCGCGCTGTTGGTGGAGGGCGGCCGCACGCACCGCTACTCGGTGGCGTGGGTCGACTTCCTGGCCAAGGGCCGGTCGCTGGGGCGCTCGGTGCTCACCCAGGGCGACTTCGCCCGCGTCGAGGACCTGCCCCGCCGCGGCCGCCGAGGCCGCGAGCCCCTCGCGTACTCACCGATGGGTGCCCTGCCCGCCCCGCCGTACGTGCCCAACGGGGTGCTGAACCGGCTGAGCATCGCCGCCTTCAACGAGTTCTGGTACCGCAAGGCGCCGCGGGCCCGCCGCGGCGAGCTGCAGTCCATCGCCAAGTTCTTCTACCCGCTGGACATGGTGGAGGGCTGGAACCGCATCTACGGGCCCCGGGGGTTCCTGCAGTGGCAGTGCCTCGTGCCGTTCGGTGCCGAGGACGTGCTGCGGGAGATCGTCGAGGCGCTGTCCGGCCACCGGGCCCCCAGCTTCCTGGCGGTGCTCAAGTACTTCGGCGAGGCCGATCCGGGCCCGCTGTCGTTCCCAGGCCCGGGCTGGACGCTGGCGCTCGACGTGCCCACCTCCGACCCCGACCTCGCCCCGCTGCTCGACCGCCTGGACGAGCGGGTGCTGGAGACGGGCGGGCGCCTCTACCTGGCCAAGGACAGCCGCATGCGCCCGGAGCTGCTGCCGGCCATGTACCCCCGGCTCGACGAGTGGCGGGTCGTGCGGGACCGCATGGACCCGGATCGCCGCATGTCCAGCGACCTGGCCCGCCGCCTCCACCTCCTCGGCTGAGGTCGCTCAGGCCGTCAGGCGGGCGACCAGGCGGTCGAGGCTCTCGCGGTAGTGCGGGAGCAGGGGCTCGCCCGCCAGCCGCAGGGCGGCGTTGTCGAGCACCGAGTTGGCGGGACGAGGCGCGGGCCGGGGCGGGTCGAGCTCGTCGGTCTTGATGGGCCGGACCTTGGCCGGGTCGTGGCCCGCACTGGCGAGGATGTCCCGCACGAACTCGTACCAGCTCACGTCGCCCTGGTTGGTCATGTGGAACACGCCCGGCATCCGGGCCGCGGCCAGGCGGCGGATCCCCACCGCCAGGTCGGCCGTGAAGCTGGGGTGGCCCCGCTGGTCGTCCACGAAGGCCAGCTCGGGCCGGTCGGCCAGCGCCAGCACGGTCTTGACCATGTTCTTGCCGTGCTCGCCGCACACCCACGACGTGCGCACCACCGAGGCGCCGGGCGCGTGGGCCGCCACCTCCAGCTCACCGCCCCACTTGGACCGGCCGTACACCGACTGGGGGTTGGCCCGGTCCCACTCGACGTACGGGTCCTCCTTGGTGCCGTCAAACACGTAGTCGGTCGAGACGAAGCACAGGTAGGCGCCGACCCGGCGGGAGGCGTCGGCCACCCAGCGGGTCCCCAGGGCGTTGACCCGGTACGCGGTCTCCACCTCGGTCTCGCACGCGTCGACCGCGGTGTAGGCGCCGGCGTGGAGCACCACGTCGGGCTGCAGGCCGGTGATGGCCTGGTACACGGCGTCCCGGTCGCCCACGTCCAGCGAGGCATGGGTGCCGGCGGTGACGTCGTCGCCTTGGGCCTCGCAGTGCAGCCGCAGGTCGTGGCCGAGCTGCCCCCCCGCCCCAGTGATCAGAACCCGCATCTGACGCCCGCCCCCGTGATCAGGACCCGCATCTACAGGCCCGCCCGCTCCTTGAGGGGACGCCACCACCACTCGTTGGCCCGGTACCAGGCCACGGTCTGCTCCAGCGCCTCGTCCAGCGTGCGCTGCTTGCGCCAGCCGAGAGCGGTGACCTTGCCGATGTCGACCGAGTAGCGCCGGTCGTGGCCCAGCCGGTCGTCCACGTACGAGACCATCTCCTCGCCCACCCCGAACAGCGCCAGCAGCTTGTCCACCAGCACCCGGTTCGGCGTCTCGTTGCCGGCGCCGATGTTGTAGATCTCGCCCGGCGCCCCCTCGGCCAGCACCAGGGCGACGCCGGCGCAGTGGTCGTCGACGTAGATCCAGTCCCGCTGGTTCATCCCATCGCCGTAGAGCGGGAGCGGCGTGCCGTCGATGAGGTTGGTGGTGAACAGGGGCAGGGCCTTCTCCGGGAACTGGTAGGGCCCGAAGTTGTTGGTGCAGCGGGTGACGGTGACCGGCAGCCCGTAGGTCGAGTGGTACGACAGCGCGATGAGGTCGGAGCCGGCCTTGGACGCCGAGTAGGGCGAGCGGGGCTCCAGCGGGTCGGTCTCCCGGGACGAGCCCTCCTCCACCGAGCCGTACACCTCGTCGGTGCCGATGTGGATGACGCGGGGGATCTCCAGCCGCCGGGCGGTGTCCATGACCACGTTGGTGCCGAAGCAGTTGGTGTTCACGAAGTCGTCGGGCCCGGCGATGGACCGGTCCACGTGGCTCTCGGCCGCGAAGTGGACCACCGCGTCGTGGCCCGCCATGGCGTCCTCCAGCGTGCCCGGATCGCAGATGTTGCCCTTGACGAAGCCGTAGCGGGGATCGTCGTCCACGTCGCGCAACGTGGACAGGTTCCCGGCGTACGTGAGGGCGTCGTACACCGTCACCTCGTCGTCGGTGTTGGCCAGCACCCACCGGACGTAGTTCGAGCCGATGAACCCGGCACCGCCGGTCACGAACTGCTTCATGAGGTCCTCCTCACCCTGTCCGCAGGGCGGCGTAGGGCCGGCGCCCCTCGGGGAGGTCGGCGCGGCGGGGGTTGGCCTGGTCGCGGGCCGAGAGCACCGGGTCCGAGAGCCCCCAGTCGGCCCCGACCTCCGGGTCGTCCCAGGCCACGCCCAGCTCGTCGGCCGGGTTGTAATAGCCGTCGACCAGGTAGGTGATGGTCATGTCGGTCAGCGCCGCGAAGCCGTGGGCCACGCCCGGTGGGATGTACACGCCCCGGTGGTCGTGGTCGACGCCCGCGGTGCCGGGCGGGCTGCCCAGATCGATGGTGAGGGTCTTGCCCTCGGTGCTGCCGCCCACCCGCAGGTCGTGCAGCACCACCCGGGCCTGGCCGTAGGGCACGTACCAGAAGTCCGCCTGGTGCAGGTGGTAGTGCAGGCCCACCACCGCGCCCTGCTTGCGGTCGCCGCGGTTGCCCTGGATCATCTCCCGGCCGCCGGGGAACCACTGGCGCCGGTACGTCTCGATGAAGATGCCCCGCTCGTCGCCGTGGATGTCCGGCTGGACGACGACCACGCCGTCGATGACGTCGGAGGGAACGATGGTGGCCACGGGTTGCTCCTGGCTCGGTTCGGCGGTCGGGTCAGTGCAGCTCGACGACCGAGTGGTCGCCCAGCATCAGGCGCAGCGCGCGGGGCCGGCGGGCGGACCGGGTCACCTCGGTGTCCCGGCCGATGAGGCTGTCGGTCAGCCGGGGCACGTCGACGATGCGGCACCGGGGCAGCACCACCGAGTACTCCAGCTCGGAGTTGACGATCTGGCACTCCTCGGCGACCGAGCTGAACGGGCCCACGTAGCTGTTCTCCAGGCGGGTGCCGGCACCGATGATGGCGGGCCCCAGCACGCGGCTGTTCACGACCTCGGCGCCGGCCTCGACCACGACGCGGCCCTCGATGGCGGAGGCGGCGTCGACCGAGCCCTCGACCCGCGGCGCCAGCGTCTCCAGCACGACCCGGTTGCACTCGAGCAGCGGGTCCTTCTTGCCGGTGTCGATCCACCAGCCCTCGAGCACCTCGTGGGTGACCCGGTGGCCGTGATCGATGAGCCACTGGATGGCGTCGGTGATCTCGAGCTCGCCCCGGCCGGACGGCGCGATCGAGGCCACGGCCTCGTGCACCCGGCGGTCGAACAGGTAGACCCCCGCCAGCGCCAGGTTGGACGGCGGGTCCTTGGGCTTCTCGACCAGGCGGACGACCTCGCCGTCGGGCCCGAGGGCGGCCACGCCGAACTGGGTGGGATCCTCCACCTCGGCCAGCAGGATCTGGGCCGCGGGAGCCGCTCTGTCGTCCTCGCCCAGCCGCGGCGTCGCGGCCAGCGCCCGGGCGGCCTCGAAGCCCTCGGTCAGCTCGACCAGCCCCTGCTGGAGCATGTTGTCGCCCAGGTACATGACGAAGTCCTCGTCGCCCAGGTAGTCGCGGGAGATGAGCACGCAGTGGGCGAGGCCGAGCGGGGCCTCCTGGGGGATGTACGTGATCTCGATGCCCCAGCGGGTGCCGTCGCCGACGGTGCCCATGATGTCTTCGGCGCCGGTGCCGCCGACCACGATGCCGATCTGCTTGATGCCGGCCTCGGCCATCGCCTCGATGCCGTAGAAGATGATCGGCTTGTTGGCGATGGGCACCAGCTGCTTGGCGCTCGTATGGGTGATGGGGCGCAGGCGGCTGCCGGTGCCCCCGGCGAGGATGAGACCTTTCACGGGTCGTACATTGTTGCAGTTCGGGGACGGCCCGGACACAACGCAACGTATCGCCTGGCCGGCCGCCCAGTGGAGCTGGTGCTCAACAGCAAATCCCCATGCGTGGACCATGCCGACCGCCCGACCCCGGGTCGGCCGGTGGGCCGGCGGCTCAGCCGACGGGCAACCCCAGGTCACGGGCGATGACCAGGCGCTGTATCTCGCTCGTGCCCTCCCCGATCTCGAGGATCTTGGCGTCCCGGTACTGCCGGGCCACGAGGGTCTCGTCCATGAAGCCGTAGCCCCCGAAGATCTGCGTGGCCATGCGGGTGGCGGCTACGGCCGACTCGGTGGCGTACAGCTTGGCCATCGCTGCTTCGCGCTTGTACGGGCGGCCGGTGTCACGCCGCCAGGCGGCCTGGTAGACGGCCAGGGCCGCGTTCTCGGCCATCACCGCCAGGTCGGAGCAGGCGAAGGCCACGGCCTGGTTGGAGCCGATGGGCCGCCCGAAGGTGTGGCGCTCGCCCGCGTAGGCCACCGACTGCTCCAGGCAGCAGCGGATCACGCCGACGGCCAGGGCGGCGATGGCGATGCGCCCGTCGTCGAGGGTCTCCAGGAACTGGGCGAAGCCCCGGCCGCGGTCCCCCAGCAGGTTTCCGGCCGGGACCCGGCAGCCGCTGAAGCTGAGCCCGTGGGTGTCCGACGCGTGCCAGCCCATCTTGCGGTACGGCGGTTGCACGGTGAAGCCGGGGGTGCCGGCCGGCACGACGATGGCGGAGATCTCGGGCTGGCCGGCCCCCGCGCCGCCGGTGCGGGCGGTGACGGTGACCAGCGAGGTGATGTCGGTGCCCGAATTGGTGATGAACGCCTTCTCGCCGTCGATCACCCACTCGTCGCCCTGCAGCCGGGCGGTGGTGCGGGTGCCGCCGGCGTCGCTGCCGGCTTCGGGCTCGGTGAGCCCGAAGCCGGCCAGGGCCCGACCGGCGCACAGGTCGGGCAGCCACTCCTGGCGTTGGGCTTCGGTCCCGAAGCGGAAGATGGGGGCGGCGCCCAGGCCGACCCCGGCCTCCAGGGTGATGCCGAGGGACTGGTCCACCCGGCCCAGCTCCTCGATGGCGATGCACAGCGTCGTCAGGTCCGCGCCCCCGCCGCCGTACTCCTCGGGGAAGGGGATGCCGAACAGGCCCAGGTCGCCCATCTGGCGGACCACGCCGGTGGGGAAGACGTGCTCTGCGTCCCAGCGCTCGGCGTGGGGTGCGATCTCGCTCTCGGCGAAGTCGCGGACCAGCTTGCGGAGCGCGTCCTGCTCCTCGGTGAACTCCACGTGCACAAGCGAATCGTACGGCGGGTGGGACGCCCGTATCCTCCCCCGGGTGACCCCACTGGCCGTGGTCGGGGGCCGGCTGCTGACCGGCCTCGAGGACGTGACGTCCGATCTCGCGGCCCTGGAGGGCTCGGGGCTGTGGGCGGTGGTGCTGCCGTTCGAGGGCTCGCCGGTGCTGGCCCGCTTCGCCGAGTCCCGGCCCGCCCGGCCCTGGCCCGGAGCGCCTTGGCGAGGGCTGGCGCCCGATGCCTGGTCGACGTCGCTCGACCACGACGGCTTCTGCGCCGGGGTCCGGGCCATCCGGGACGCCATCGCCGCCGGCGACGTGTACCAGGTCAACCTGACCCGCCGGCTGTCGGCTCCGCTGCCACGAGACGCCGACATCGCCGCCCTGGGCGCGGCCCTGGGGCAGGGCAACCCCGCGCCGTACTCGGCGGTGGTGCGGTTGCCGTCGGTGGGCTGCCACGTGGCGTCGGCCTCGCCCGAGCGCTTCCTGCGGCGGGACGGGAACCGAGTGGCCTCGTCGCCCATCAAGGGGACGGCTCCCGACGCGGCCTCCTTCCTGCCCAAGGACCGGGCCGAGAACGTCATGATCGTCGACCTGGTGCGCAACGACCTGGGACGGGTGTGTGAATGGGGCTCGGTCGAGGTCCCGGCCCTGTGCGCGGTGGAGCACCACCCGGGCCTGGTCCACCTGGTGTCCACCGTGACCGGGCGGCTGCGCCCGGGGGTCACCTGGGGCGACATCGTCGACGCCACGTTCCCGCCCGGATCGGTGACCGGCGCCCCCAAGCTGGCCGCCCTCGACCACATCGCCCGCCTGGAGGCCGCCTCCCGGGGCGTCTACTGCGGCGCGGTCGGCTGGGTCGACGCCGACCGGGGCCGCGGTGAGCTCAACGTGGCCATCCGCACGTTCTGGGTGGAGGACGGACGCCTGCACCTGGGCACCGGCGGCGGCATCACCTGGGACTCGACGCCCGAGGGCGAGTGGGCCGAGACCGAGCTGAAGGCCCGTCGTCTCCTGGCGGTGGCCGCCGGCCAGCTGACCGGCGCGGGAGCGCACCGGTGACCAGGCCCGGCGCAGTGTGGGTCAACGGCTCCCTGGTCCCGCCGGAGGAGGCGGTGGTGTCGGTGTTCGACCACGGCTTCACGGTCGGCGACGGCGTATTCGAGACGGTCAAGGTCATGGGCGGCCGGCCCTTCGCCCTGCGGCGCCACATCGAGCGCCTGCACCGCTCGGCCCAGGGCCTGGGCCTGGCCGCGCCCATCGGCGACGCCCGCCTGCGCGCCGCGGTCGACGAGGTGGTGGCGGCCGCGGGCCTGGACCTGGCCCGCCTCCGCATCACCCTCACCGCCGGGGTCACGCCGCTGGGGTCGGGGCGGGGCGAGGGCGAGCCGACCCTGGTGATCGCAGCCGGCCCCCTGGTCCCGTGGTCGCCGGACACGAGCGCGGTCACGGTCCCGTGGCCCCGCAACGAGCGCTCGGCGCTGGCCGGGGTGAAGATGACGTCCTACGCCGAGAACGTCGTGGCCCTGGCCGAGGCCCGCAAGGTGGGCGCCAGCGAGGCGATCCAGCCCAACACCGCCGGCAACCTGTGCGAGGGCACCGGGTCGAACGTGTTCGTGGTCGTGGACGGCGAGCTGGTCACCCCGCCGCTGCTGGCCGGCTGCCTGGCCGGCGTGACCCGGGCTCTGGTGCTGGAGCTGCTCCCGGACGCGGACGAGGCGGACGTGCCCATGGTGGCTCTGGCCGAGGCGGACGAGGTGCTGCTCACGTCCACCACCCGGGACGTCCAGCCCCTGCGCATGCTCGACGGCCGCCCGCTCCCCGGCGTCGACGGCCCGGTCGCCCGCCGGGCCATGGTCGCCATCGCCGACGTCCAGGCCCGCGACCTCGACCCCTAAGGGTCGTCCACCGGGCGGAGGTGGACGACGTCGCCCACCGTGATCGTGCGGCGGTCGCCCTCCAAGGTCTGGACCACCAGGTGACCGTCGTCGGTGACGTCGACCGCGGTGCCCTCGACGTCGTCGCGGCCGAGGTCGACCCGCACCCGGCGGCCCAGGGTCGCGGAGCGGGACCGCCAGGCCGCCAGGATGGCGCCAGGCCCGGCGGCCACCAGGGTTGCGTAGCGGGCGGCGAAGGCTTGCAGGAAGGCGACCAGCAGGTCGGCCCGGTCGACCTCGGGGCCCAGCCAGTTGAGCGCGGTGGCGACCTCGGCCACTTCGGCCGCCTCGCCGGACAGGTCGCGGGGCCAGGTCACGTTGATCCCCACGCCCACCACCACGACCACCCGGTCGCCAGGGGCCGGAGGGCGGTAGCCGCCGGACATGGTGGTGCCGGTGGGCCAGTCGGCCTCGGCGAGGATGCCCGCCAGCTTGCGCTCCCGGTCGCCGGACGAGGCCACCAGGTCGTTGGGCCATTTGAGACCGGCCTGCACGCCCGCCACCTGCTCGACCGCCTCGGCCAGGGCCACCCCCGCGGCCAGCGTGACCCCTCCGGCCACCCGGGACGGTGGTCGCAGCAGCACCGAGACGAGCAGCGACGCGCCGGGCGGCGCCACCCAGCGGCGGTCCCGCCGACCCCGGCCCGCGGACTGGTGATCGGCCACGACGACGACGCCCTCGGGGGCGCCGTCCCGGGCCAGGGCCAGCACGTCCGCGTTGGTGGACCCCGTGGTGGAGACCCAGCGGATGTCCGCGAAGCGGGTGCCCGCCAGCACGGCCCGCACGCGTTCGCTGGCACCACCCTCCGGCATCCCCGTAAACATATGGCGTGCTCTCGAAGATCCTGATCGCCAACCGGGGCGAGATCGCGGTGCGGGTCATCCGGGCCTGCCGCGAGCTCGGCATCACGTCGGTCGCCGTCTACTCCGACCTCGACCGCGACAGCCTGCATGTCCGGCTGGCCGACGAGGCCTACGCCCTCGGGGGCAAGACCGCGGGCGAGAGCTATCTCGACACGGCCAAGATCCTCGAAATCATCGAGCGCTGCGGGGCCGACGGCGTGCACCCCGGCTACGGGTTCTTCAGCGAGAACACCGACTTCGCGCGGGCCATCACCGCCCGGGGCGTGACCTTCATCGGTCCCCCGCCAGAGGCCATCGAGGTCATGGGGGACAAGGTGTCGTCCCGCATCGCCGCGCAGGAGGCGGGCGTGGCCGGCGTGCCCGGCACGACCGAGTTCCTCACCTCGGCCGACGAGGTGGTGGCCTTCGGCGAGGAGCACGGCTGGCCCGTCGCCATCAAGGCCGCCTTCGGCGGGGGCGGCCGGGGCATGCGGGTGGTGGCCTCGGCGGCCGACGCGGCCGCAGCGCTGGAGTCGGCGCAGTCGGAGGCGCTCAAGGGCTTCGGCCGCTCCGAGTG
>JBKPRV010000161.1:0-7710 GCA_046734715.1 Actinomycetota bacterium
ATCATGAGATCGTCGGCAGCGTCAGATGTGTATAAGAGACAGGGCCATCCTCGACCTCGACCAGATCAAGTCGGCGTTCCAGCTGACGCTCGGCATCGACCCCGCGGCCATCGACGAGGCGCTCAACGCGCGCGGGGTCGAGCCGGACCACTTCGTCACCATCACTACCATCGACCAGTCGCTGTACGACCGGGTGGCGTCGGTGATCTACCCCCTACCCGGAACCCGCTTCCGGGACACGTTCCTGCGCGGCGGCCCCACGGCCGAGTTCGCCACCCATGTCCTCGGCACATACGGCGAGGCCACGGCCGAGAACCTCGAGGAGCTGGGCGAGCCCTACCAGGCGGGCGACCAGGTGGGCCTGACGGGGCTGGAGGCCCGCTTCGAGAAGCAACTGGCGGGCACACCGTCGGGCGACATCATGACGGTGGCCGCGGGCGACCAGGTGGAGGTCATCGACCACATCGCCGGCCGCGAGCCCGAGCCGGTGAAGACCACGCTCGACCCCGCGGTGCAGGCCGCGGTGGAGGTGGCGCTGGGCGACACGACCCAGCCGACCGCGGTGGTCGTGGTGGACTCGCACTCCAACGTGCGCGCGGTGGCATCGCGGCCCATCGGCGAGTTCAACCGGGCGCTGGCGGGCGTCTACCCGCCGGGCTCGACGTTCAAGGTGGTGACCACGTCAGCGCTGCTGGGCACGGGCGTCACGCCGGACACGCCGGTGGAGTGCACGCCCACCTTCAACGCCGGCGGGCGGCTGTTCTCCAACTTCGAGGACTCCAGCCTCGGCACGGTGCCGTTCGGGACCGCCTTCGCCCAGTCGTGCAACACCGCCTTCATCTCGGCTTCCGCCGAGGTGCCGGACGACGCCCTGCGCGCCGCGGCCGAGAGCTTCGGCTTCAACACCGACTACAGCGTCGGGCTCGACACCGAGGGCGGCAGCTTCCCGACCCCGGGCGATGCCACCGAGCACGCGGCCGAGGTCATCGGCCAGGGCGAGGTGACCGCCAGCCCGCTGCACATGGCCACGGTGGCGGGCACGATCATCGACGGCACGTGGGACGCGCCGGTCCTGCTCCGCGACCTGCCCGAGGAGGACCAGCCCACCCCTCCCCCGGCCACGCAGCTGGCGCCGGGCGCGGCGGACATCATCCACGACCTGATGCGCCGGGTGGTGCGGGAGGGCAGCGGCACGGCCGCGGCCGTGCCGGGCGCCGACATCGCGGGCAAGACCGGCACGGCCGAGTTCGGCGGGGGCGACCCGCCCCCCACCCACGCGTGGTTCATCGGCATCCGGGGTGACCTGGCCGTGGCCGTCCTGGTCGAGAACGGCGGGATCGGCGGGGAGGTGGCGGCCCCGCTGGCCGGCCAGGTGCTGGCCGGCCTGCCGGGCTAGCGGCTAGCGCGGCAATTGCCTGGTCACTGGTCGGTCAGGCGCTTGGCGTAAGCGTCGTTGAGATCGTCCCAGCCGTAGTTCGTGGCGTCCATCCCCCGGATCGGACCGATGGGCCGGCCGTCGAGCAGGCTCTCGGCCACCAGCAGGCACAGGTGCCAGCCGGCCGCCACCTTGGGGATCATGTCGGGGTCGGTGGTCTGGTGGCGCAGGGTCAGGCGGGTGCCGCCGGCGATGGGCTCCAGCTCCCAGCGCAGCCGGTCGGGGCCCCACGTGTACTCGAGCAGGCGGGGCGCCTCGGCCCGGACCACCGTGGCGGGCAGCGGCTCCCGGACCTCGCCGTCGATGTGGGTGAGCGTGGCCTCGCCCGGCGAGGAGAGGTCCCGGTCGGCGGTGAACGGGGCCCAGGCCTCCAGCTGCCCGGGCTCGGTGAGCGCCGCCCACACCAGGGCGGGCGCATGACGCAGCTCGCGCGCCAGCACCAGGGTCCAGGTGCCGTCGCCCGGTTCGGAGGCGACGTCGAAGAGGGGGCCGGGATCGAACGCTTCGGTCATGGCTGGTCCTCCTGGTTGTCGAGGTGACGCTCCAGCGCGTCGAGATGGCGGCCCCACAGGCGCCGGTAGGGCGCCAGCCAACCGTCGAGCTCGCGCAGCGGGCCGGGCTCGATCCGGTAGATGCGGTGCTGCGCGGCGATGCGGCACGAGACGAAGCCCGCGTCCCGCAGCACCCGCAGGTGCTTGGAGACCGCGGGCTGGCTGGCCGTCAACGTCTCGACCAGCTCGCCCACGCTGGCATCCGACGCCCGCAGGCGGTCGAGGATGCGGCGGCGGGTCGGCTCGGCCAGGACGGCGAAGGTGTCCGTGGGCACGCTTTAATATTCTTCTCTGGTTATATGCCTGTCAAGGCCTGTAGCGGGCACGTGACACTCCGCGCCCAGCCCGGCCGTCGAGCGAGCGAGCTAGTCGACCTTGGCCATGTTGGCGAAGCGGGTGAACTGCTCGAGGAACGCCAGGCGGCACACGCCGGTGGGGCCGTTGCGGTGCTTCGACACGAGGATCTCGGCCTGGCCGCGGTCGGGTGAGTCCTGGTGGTAGACGTCGTCGCGGTAGATGAACATGACGACGTCGGCGTCCTGCTCGATGCTGTTCTCGACCGTGATGCCGTTGGCCAGGAAGTTGTGGGTGGACCCGACCGTGGCGTCGTAGACGACCTGGCGACCCCGGGGCTCGATGGCGGTCACGGTGTCCCAGGCCACGTCGGACGACGCGAGCGCCCGCACGACGTCGTCGTCGATCACTTCGGCGATCCGGCCCAGCAGCGCCCGGTCCGGGTCGCCCGCACACAGCGGGCCGCCGGCATCGGCCGCCATCAGCCGGATGGGAGGGATGCCCCGCGCCGCCGCCCGGGCGCGCACCCGTTGCCACACCTCGGCCGGCACCCGGTCGTGGGCGGTGTCGCCCGGCGTGACGGTGAGCCGGTAGCCGGCCTCGGTCTCCTGGATGATGCAGGCCTCGCCCAAGCGCAGCAGCAGGAGCCGCAGGTCGTCGAGCAGGCGGCGCCCGGGTGCGTGGAACCAGCGGATGGTGCCGTCGTCGCCGCCACCCTGCGCCCACAGGCGGTCCACGAACGCCGCCACCTGGTCGTCGCCCAGGGCGAACACGGGCGCAGGGATGTAGCGGTCGCGCCCGCCGGGGAGCACGTCGGCCAGCAGCGCCACCTGGGCGTCGGGCAGCACCCCCGCCTCCTTGGGGGCCGGCAGCAGGCCGGGCACGGCGATGCGGCTGCCGGGCGCCAGCTCGTCGAGGCGCAACCAGCCGCCCACGGTGAGGAACGGGTGGTTGGCGCTGGCGGTGACCCGCCGGCCCGATGCCAGCCGGAGCTCGAAGCAGTCCTTGACCCCGGTGGCGAAGGCCCGGCTCATGATGGCGGGCACCAGTCGCAGGTCGACGTCGAGCGACCACACCGGGATGTCGCGCTCGCCGCTGGCGGCCAGGTCGCCGATGGGGACCTCCGCGCCGGTGTCGGCCCGCAGCACCCGGGCGTCGCCGGTGAGGCAGCCCGACTCGCGCAGGTCGGCCAGCATGGGCCGCTTGTCGGCCCGCAGCTCCAGCTGGCGGGACAGCTGCGACAGCGCCACGACGGGGCACTCGAGCTCGCGGGCGAGGATCTTGAGCCCGCGACTGATCTCGGACACTTCCACCTGGCGGTTCTCGGCCGAGGACCGGCCGGTCATGAGCTGCAGGTAGTCGACCACCACCATGCCGAGGTCGCCGACCTGGCTGCGCAGCCGCCGGGCCTTGGCCCTGATCTCCATGACCGTGAGGTTGGGGTTGTCGTCGATCCAGATGGGCGCGGCGGCCAGCCGGCCGATGGCCTGGCTGATGCGGCTCCAGTCGTCCTCGCTCAGCTTCCCGGTGCGCACCCGGGCGGAGTCGATGCGGGCCTCACCGCACAGCAGGCGCTGTGACAGCTCCAGCGCGCCCATCTCCAGGCTGAACAGCAGCACGGGCCGGTTGGCGTGCAGCGCGGCGTGGGCGCCCATGCCCAGCGCGAACGAGGTGTTGTGCACGAACACGTCGGCCGCCACGAAGTTGTGGGTCTCGGGGACGGTCAGGTCGTAGACCTGCTCGTCGCCCTCGTGCTCGACGGCGACGATCTCGTCCCACAGCACGTCGTCCGCCGCGGCTTCTCCGTCCCCCGCCCCCGTCCCGGCGGCGTGAGGGCCGGCCGGCCGCGCCTCGGGCACGGTGGCGGCGAGCGTGCCCCCGGTGAGCTCGGCGGCGTGCGGGGCAGGCTCGGCGGCACGCTCGCTGACCATGCGGGCGTGGGCGACCACGGCGCCCAGCTCGGCCTCGTGGCCGAGCAGGCCGATGTGGGTGGCGAGGGCCACGAGCTGGACCGGCTCGTCGACCACCAGGTCGTGGGCCAGCCACGTCGACTGGTCGACGGCGACCACCGACTCGCACACCCGGGCCGCGATGCCGAACCGCAGCAGCAGGTGCTGGAGGTCGCGCGCCAGGCCGCGGCTGCGAGTGCCGACCACCACCCGCCCGGGCTCGCCGTGCAGTGGACGCCACAGCGCGGCGCCGACGCCCAGCGCCCGGTTGAGGAACCGGGCCAGGAGGTCGCGGGTCAGGCGGAACACCGCCGCCGGCACCCGGCGGGCCTCCAGCGCGGGGGCGACGTCGTGGCGGCGGGCCAGCCCGACCAGCTCCGGCGAGGCGACCACGTCCCAGGTGCGGCCGCCGCCCGGCAGCGAGCGGTCGGTGACGCCGACGCGGAAGCGCGCCCCCCGGTACTCGATGTCGGAGGCCACCTCCCGGTTCTCGGTCCACAGCTTGGGGCAGCCTTCGTCCTCGCCCGGCGCCATCACCAGGTGGGCGAGCAACACGACCTCGTCGGCGGGCAGGCTCACCGTGCCGAACACGGGGATGGTGGCCGGCACTCCCACCAGCCGCCCCGGGGCCAGGTCGGCCAGCGGCCGCCAGCCCTCGGGGGTGAGGAACGGGTGGCTGGCGGTCGTGCGGACCTCGCGGCCCGAGCTGGTGCGGACCCGGTACACCGGCTTGATGCCGTCGTCCACGAAGGCGCTGGGCTGGGTCTCGACCACCCGCCCGCTTTCGAGGGTCAGGACCGACACGGCCTCGCCCGCGATGCCCGCCCGGTGCAGCTGGGCCGCCGTGCGGAGCTCGCCCGTCGCGGGGTCGACCACCAGCGTGTCGCCCGCGACGCACTTCCCCATCGACGGCCGGGCCCCCACCACGACCAGGGTGCTGGGTTGCAGGCCGGACAGCAACTCGTCCAGATCGACGTAACCGGTGGGGACGCCGGTGATGGAGTCGCCGCGGCCGTAGAGGTGCTCCAGCCGATCGAGGTTCAGGCCCAGCAGGTCTTCGATCTTGGCGGTGGAGTCGGTGACCCGTCGCTGGTTGACGTCGTAGACCATCGACTCGGCCCGGTCGAGGGCCTTGGCGATGTCCTCGGGCATGCCGTAGCCGATCTCGGCGATCTCGCCGGCGACGCCGATGAGGCGGCGCAGCAGCGCGTGCTCCTCCACGATGCGGGCGTAGCCGGCGGCGTTGGTGGTCGCCGGGGTGGAGGCCATGATGTCCACCAGCACCTGGTGGCCGCCCACGGTCTCCAGCAGCCCGCTGCGCCGGAGCTCGTCGGCCACGGTGACCGGATCGACCGGCTGGCCCGACGCGTACAGCGCGTGGATGGCATCGAAGATGTGGGCGTGCGCCGGCTTGTAGAAGTCGTCGGCCCGCAGGACGCCGGCGGCAGTGGCGATGGCCTCGGCCTCCAGCATCATCGCGCCCAGCAGCGACTCTTCCGCGTGGAGGTCATGCGGGGGAACGCGCCCGCCCCGGGGGGCGGGGCGACGAGGAGCGGGAGCAACGTCGTCGGCCATGGCGGACCTCACCCTGGCAGCCCGATCCTGTGAGGAGTAAGAGGAACAACGCGGGGGAAACGCTGTGGACGACGCCCGAAAGCTTGGGGAAACACCCCCGCCGCCACTACGAACGGTGGCAGCACCGCAACGGATACGTCTCTCAGCGGTCGATCTGCCCTCCCAGCCTGTGGATGCCCTGTGGATAGGTCGGGCGGGCCCGGCACAGACCCGCCCGACCCGCGCTCACTCGGCGACGACGTCGAGGGTGACGGGGAACTCGACGTCCGCGTGCAGCTTGACCGGCACCGTGTGGGTGCCGAGCGTCTTGATCGGCTCGTGCAGCACGATCTTGCGGCGGTCGATGACCACGTTGGTCTGCGCCTCGACCGCGGCCGCGATGTCACTGGCCGTGACCGAGCCGAACAGCTTGCCCTCGCTGCCGGCCCGGGCGGTGACGGTGATGACCTTGGGCACCAGCGTGGTGGCCAGCGTCTCGGCCGCAGCGCGGTCCTGCGCGTCGCGCAGGTCGCGGGCCCTCCGCATGCTGGCCGCCTGGGTGGCCGCCCCGGCCGACGCCTTCATGGCGAGGCCCTTGGGCACCAGGAAGTTGCGGGCGTAGCCGTCGGACACGTCGAGGATGTCGCCCCGCTTGCCGAGGTCGGCCACATCGCTGCGGAGGATGACCTTCATCACTCCTCACCGCCCTCGGTGTCCTCGCCCGCGAGGTCGAGCACCGGCCCGTCGGGACCGGCACCGTCGTCGCGGGGGCCGCGCTCGTCACGAGGACCACGGTCGCCCCGGGGCCCGCGATCACCACGGTCCCCGCGGTCCCCGCGGTCGCCGCGGTCGCCACGCCCACCGCGCTGCTGGGTGATGCGGGTGACATAGGGCAGCAACGCCATCTCACGCGCGTTCTTGATGGCCTTGGCCACATCGGCCTGCTGCTGGGCGTTGTTGCCGGTGACCCGGCGGGCCCGCACCTTGGAGCGGTCGGACATGAACCGGCGCAGCAGGTTCACGTCCTTCCAGTCGACGTACTCGACACCCTCGGTGATGAGCAGGCTGGTCTTCTTCTTCGCCCTGCGGGCGTTGTCCTTGTTCTTCGAGCGGGACTTGGCGGGCATCAGAAAGGCTCCTCGGAGGGGTCGTAGGCGGGCGCCGGCTCGTTGGAGACGCCACGGGCACCGCCGCCCCCTCCGCTGCTCCAGCCGTCGCCGCCGTCACGGCGGTCGCTGCGGCTGACCTCGGCGGTGGCCCAGCGCAGACTGGGCCCGACTTCGTCAGCGATGATCTCGACGACCGAGCGGCGCTCGCCGTCGTTGGTCTCCCACGAGCGCTGCTCGAGGCGGCCGGTCACGACGACCCGCGCCCCCTTCTCCAGCGACTCGGACACGTTCTGGGCGAGGTCACGCCAGCAGGTGACGTTGAAGAAGGAGGTGCTCTCCTCCCACTGCTGGGTGTCGCGGTTCTGCCACCGGCGGTTGACGGCCACCCCGAAGGTGGTCACAGGCGCTCCCGCCGGGGTGAAGCGCAGCTCTGGGTCGCGGGTCAGGTTGCCCACGATGGTGACGTTGGACGACATCGGCTTGCGGCCTCCTAGTTGGCAGCCTGCTCGAGGAGGCCGCGCCGGGCGGCCTCACGGTCGGGCAGGCGCACGACCTTGTGGCGGACGGTCTCGTCCGCGAGTCGCAGCGCCCGCTCGAGCTGGTCGAGGTCGCTGCCCCCCACGAACTCGAAGACCACGTAGTAGCCCTCGTGCTTGTGGTTGATCTCATAGGCGAAACGGCGACGGCCCCAGCGATCTTCGCTGCGCACCGTGGCCCCCCGCTGGCCGAGCATGTCGGCGATGCGCTTGACGGTGGCGTCGATCACCTCGTCGTCGAGCTCGGCGTCGATGATGACCATGAGTTCATAGGCTCGCATG
>JBKPRV010000162.1:0-14434 GCA_046734715.1 Actinomycetota bacterium
GCCGTGAGCAGGCCGCGGGCCACGCCGTCCCACAGCGCCGTCTCGAGGTCGGTGACGAGTCGCCCGGTGGCGGTCGCCAGCTCGGAGAGGAAGCAGGCGCCGCGCTGCTGGAGCGCCTCGACCACCTCGGCAGTCGCCCCGACCTCGGGCACCTCCGGCTCGCCCGCCATCCTCGACGCCTGCAGCAGCCACGGCAGGTCGGCCCGGAAGGCCAGCGCCACCGGCGTGGCCTTGGACGGCCCCGCTTTGCGGTCGCCCGCGGGCTGGGCCGGCGACAGCCGCAGCCAGGTGACCTCGCCGTCGTGGCACAGCCGGTCGAGCTGGCCGGAGCGGTAGTCGGCCACCCGGCGGGCCAGGACCTCGGGCTCCCAGGCCGCCACCGCCGTCTCGTAGCCCTGGAGCTGCTCGACCACGGTGCGCACCCCGTGGTGGCCCCGTACCTGGGTGCCGGGCGCCACATGCTGCCAGCGCAGCAGGAAGCGCATGAAGTCGGGGGCCGACACCGGCTCGACCGCCTTGCGCCGGGCCCGCCGGGAGTAGGAGTGCATGCGGGCCAGCAGCCGCCGGGCGCACCACTCGGTCTGGTCGCCGTCGAGGTCGGGCGCGGTGAACGAGCCCTGGAGGGCGAACCCGTCGTTCTCCAGCACCGCCAGGCCCACGGTCACGGAGCCCGGAGCCAGCGCCGTGAGCTCGGCCAGGCCCGCGGCGGTGCGGGGACCGGAGAGGTCGAGGTGACCGCGTAGCACCGCGGCGGCCACCCGCTCACGGGGGTGGACGTCGTCGGGCGCGCCGTGGACCAGCACCGCGGCCTGGTCGTGCGCCTCGGTGGTCCACCACAGCTCGCCCCGTTCGTCCGTGTGCGAGCGCACCCGGCCCCGGGCGGCCAGAGCCTCGAAGTGCTCCCGCCACTCCGGCCGGGCGGGCGTGACCACCAGCGTGCCCAGCAGGTCGTGCAGCTCGTCGGGGCTGCGGGGCGCGGGCGCCACCTCGTCGACCACCCGGGCGATGGCCTCGGGGTCGAGGCGGCCGATGGTGCTCAGGTCGACGGGCAGGCCGCGGCGCAGGGGCACGGCCCGGGTGCGGCGGTCGATCGCCTCGGCGTCGTCCAGGAAGGCGTACGGCTTGGCGGTGAGGATCTCGTGGCTGAAGGCCGACGCCTCGGTGGTGTCCCGGAAGTGGACCCGCACCCGCCCGCTCTCGACGCCGTCGAGCAGGTCGGTGAGGCCGTCGATGTCGAGGCTCTCGGTGAGCGTGTCGTGCACGGTCTGGCGCACCAGCGGGTGGTCGGGGATCTCGATGGGCCCGGTGATGTTCTCCTGGCAGGCCGCGGCGTCGGGGAACAGCGCGGCCATGAGGTCGTCGGACTCCATGCGCTGGATGGGCGGCGGGTTGCGGCGCCCACCCTTGAAGCGCAGCACCACCAGGGCCCGGTTGAGGTTCCAGCGCCAGCGGCTCTGGAACATCGGCTGATCCAGGATGGCCTGGGTGAGCACCTGGCGCACCGTGCGGGTGTTGAGGAAGCGCGGCACGTCGGCCAGCGGGAAGCTGTGGTGCGGCCCCAGCGAGAGGACCACGGTGTCGTCGTTCGCCGCGGCCTGCAGCTCGAAGTTGAACGAGGTGCAGAAGCGCTTGCGCAGCGCCAGGCCCAGCCCCCGGTTCACCCGCCCGCCGTAGGGCGAGTGGACCACCAGGTGCATGCCATCGGCGTCGTCGAACATGCGCTCGAACACCAGGTCGTCGTGGGTGGGCACGACGCCCAGCACGGCCCGGCCCGCAGCCACGTAGTCGACGATCTGGGACACCGCCGCGTCCTCCAGCGGTGCTTCGCGGTGCAGCCAGGCGCGGGCCGCCTCGGCGTCGCCTTCGGCCAGCAGCCCGTCGAGCGTGCCGCGCAGGTGCGACACCGACCGGGACAGCTCGGCGGTGCGGGCCGGGGCCTCGCCCCGCCAGAACGGGATGGTGGGCGCCTTGCCCGCGGCGTCGACCACCCGCACCACGCCCCCGGCCACCTGGCGGATCTGCCAGGCGTGGGTGCCGAGCAGGAAGATGTCGCCCGCCATCGACTCGACCGCCCAGTCCTCGTTGACCGAGCCCAGGTACAGCTCCTCGGGCTCCAGCACGACGCGGTAGTCGCCGATCTCGGGGATGGCGCCGCCCGAGGTGGCAGCGGCCAGGCGCGCCCCGGGCCGGGCCCGGACCTCGCCGTTCACCCCGTCGAGGTGCAGGTAGGCGGCCCGGCGCCCCCGGCCGGTGGCTATCCCGTGGCTGACCACGCCGACGACCTCGTCGAACGTCTCACGCGAGAGGTCGCGGTACGGATGGGCGCGGCGCACCAGGTCGTAGAGGTCGTCCAGCCGCCAGCCGTCCTCGTCCGGGACGGCGGCCACCTCGGCCACGATCTGCTGGGCCAGGATGTCGAGCGGGCCGTCGGGGGGCGTCAGGGCGTCCAGGTCGCCACGGCCCACCGCCGCCAGCAGCGCCGCCGACTCGACCAGCTCGTCGCGGGTGAGCGGGAACAGCCGGCCCCGCGGCACGCCGTGGCGCGAGTGGTTGGCCCGGCCCACCCGCTGCAGGAAGGTGGCGATGCTGCGGGGCGAGCCCACCTGGCACACCAGCTCGACCGGCCCGATGTCGATGCCCAGCTCGAGCGACGCCGTGGCCACCAGGGCGCGCAGCTCGCCCGCCCGCAGGCGGGACTCGACCCGCTGGCGCCGCTCCTTGGACAGCGAGCCATGGTGGGCCGACACGACGTCGTCGCCCAGCCGCTCGCCCAGCTGGTGGGCCAGGCGCTCGGCCAGGCTGCGGGTGTTGACGAACACCAGCGTGGTGTGGTGTTCCGCCACCAGGGCGGCGATGCGGTCGAGCACGTCGCCCATCTGCTCGGCCGACGCGATCGCCTCCAGCTCGCCCTGCGGCAGCTCCAGGGCCAGGTCGAGGCGACGGCGGTGCCCGGTGTCGACGATGGCGCACGGCTGGGGCGCCCCGGCCCCGCACAGCAGGTCGGCCACCAGCTCGACCGGACGCTGGGTGGCCGACAGGCCGATGCGCTGGGGGCGCTGGCCGGCGGCATGCTCCAGCCGCTCGAGCGTGAGCGTGAGGTGCGACCCTCGCTTGTCGCGGGCCATGGCGTGGATCTCGTCGACGATGACCGTCTCGACGGTGCCGAGCATGGCCCGGCTGCGGGGGGCCGTGACCAGCAGGTAGAGCGACTCGGGCGTGGTGACCACGAAGTTGGGCGGCCGCCGCACCATGCTCGACCGCTCGCTGGCGGTGGTGTCCCCCGTGCGCACGCCCACCCGGAGGTCGGGTGCCGAGTAGCCGAGCTCGGCCGCCACCTCGGCGATCTCTCGCAGCGGGCGCTCCAGGTTCTCGGCGATGTCGACGGCCAGCGCCTTGAGCGGCGACACGTAGGCCACCTGCGCCCGGCCGGCCACGTCGACCCCCCGGGCGTGGGCCCGGTACAGCCGGTCGATGCCCACCAGGAACCCGGCCAGCGTCTTGCCCGACCCGGTGGGCGCGGCGATCAGCGTGTCGTGCTCGGCGGCGATGCGCTGCCAGCCCTCGTGCTGGGCCGGCGTGGGCCCGTCGGGGAACCGCCGCTCGAACCAGGCGGCCACCGCCGGATGGAACCCCTCCGCGGGCAGGGTCGGGCCCTCCGGCAGGGCCGGGAAAAGCGTCAGCGGCTCGACGCCGGACTTGAGGGTGGTCGGCTTGAGGGTGGTGGCCATGGGCTCGACCCGAGAGTAACCACCGGGTGTGACAGGCTCGGTCCCGGAAACGGCCGACTACGGAGCGAGGGGCTCCCCGAGGGGGCGGCCCTCGAGCCGGTCGTCCACGATGGCCAGGAAGTTCGGGCAGGTCCGGACGTCGTCCGCCGGGCAGGCCAGGGCGTGGACCAGCGCCACCCGGGCGACCTCGGCGTCGCGGATCAACGCGTCGAGCTCGTCGATCTTGCCGCGGATCAGGTCGTCCCGGCCGAGCCGGTCGGGCTCGCCCCCCATCAGGCGGGCGATCTCCGCCAGCGTGAAGCCGAGGTCGCGCAGCAGCAGCACCACGCCGACCTGGCGCACCGCGGCGTCGTCGTAGCGGCGCTGGCCGCCGGACCGAGCGGCCGGGGACACCAGGTCCAGCTCGTCGTAGTAGCGCAGGGCGGTCGCGGCCACGCCGGTGCGGTGGGCCAGCTCTCCGATGGTCAGCACTTGACTTAGAGCGTACTCGAAGTTGTTGGCTCGACCCATGAGCATCACAACGCAACTCATCAGCCAGTTCGGAGAGCCCCGCGGGGCGACGGGGCACGTCGTGGGCTGGGTCATGGGCCACAGACGCTCCAACGTGGAGCGCAGCCGCTGGGCCGTGGGCCTGCTCGGCCTCGGGCCGGGCGATCGCCTGCTGGAGGTCGGCTGTGGCCCGGGCGTGGCCATCGCCGCTGCGGCCGCGCGCGGCGCCCACGTGGTGGGCGTCGACCGGTCCCCGGTGATGATCGACCAGGCCCGCCACCGCAACCGGCAGGCGGTCCGGCACGGGCAGGTCGAGCTGCACGCCGCCCCGGTCGAGCGGCTGCCGGACCTGGGCGCGCCGTTCGACGCCGCGCTCGCGGTCAACACCCTCGGGTTCTGGACCGACCCGGTGGCGGTCCTGAGCACCATCGCCGGGAAGCTGCGCCCGGGCGGGACCATCGCGGTCGTGTCGCAGCCCCGGAGCAAGGGCGCGACGGCCGAGCACACGCGGGCGGCGGGCGAGCACTTCCGGGACCTGCTGGGGCAGGCCGGCTACGAGGACCTGCGCAGCGAGACGCTGGATCTCGACCCGCCCGCGGTGTGTGTACTAGGGCGCCGACCTCGCAGGACCTAGGCCTCACAGCGGCGGTCCAGGAGGCGTTGTATGACCATGACCACGGTGACCGAACTGGACTGGCCGGCGGCGCTGGCAGGCGCGCTGGACTGCAGCGGCTACGCGGTCCTCCCCCCGGTGCTGGACGAAGCGGACTGCCGGGCCCTCGCCGATCTCTACGACCGGGACGACCTGTTCCGCTCGACGGTGGACATGGCCCGGCACCGCTACGGCGAAGGCCAGTACCGCTACTTCGCGTACCCGCTCCCCGACCTGGTGGCCGAGCTGCGGGCCCGGTTCTGGCCCGTGCTCCTGCCCGTCGCCCGGGACTGGGCCGCCCGCCTGGGCCGGCCCGCGCCCTGGCCCGACGACCTGCAGGACTGGCTGGCCGCCTGCCACGACGCCGGCCAGACCCGGCCCACCCCGCTGCTCCTGCGCTACGGCCCCGGCGACTGGAACGCCCTGCACCGCGACCTCTACGGCGACCTGGTGTTCCCGCTCCAGGTGGTCATCGGCCTCGACGCCCCCGGCCGGGACTACACCGGCGGCGAGCTCCTGCTGGTGGAGCAGCGGCCCCGCGCCCAGTCCCGAGGCTCGGCGGTCAGCCTCGAGCAGGGTCAGGCCCTGGTTTTCACCACCCGCGAGCGCCCGATCCGGTCGGCCCGAGGCTGGTCAGCGGGCCAGATGCGCCACGGGGTCAGCACGGTGCGCACCGGCCGCCGGCGCACGCTGGGGCTGGTGTTCCACGACGCGGCCTGATCAGGCCGCGTCCTCACCGCCCAGGTCGCCGTCCACGTCGTCGGCCACCAGCCCGCCCACCCGGGCCAGGGCTTCGGCCAGGCCCGCGGCACGGGCGACCACCGCGGCGATGGCCATCTCCGCGCCGGCGCCGGGCAGCGGGGGCTCGCCGAGCGAGCGGATCAGCGCGGTGGGGTCGCCGGCGGGCACGATGGGCTCGGGCTCGGGCAGGGGCGGGACCGGGCGCCACAGGTCGACGGGCTTGGACTTGCCCTTCCGGCCCGAGCGGCGCCGGCGGGACGACTGGCCGTTCTGGCCCTGGCCGCCGCCACCACCCTTCTGGTTCTGACGGGGCTGGTTCATCGGCGCACCCCTCGGGCTGCGCGCAATGAACCATCGGCCCACAGGCCCGAGTAGGGCATTGTGTTCCTGGTTCGCTCGACAAGCTCGCTCACGTGTCCCCCTCGGTGAGCAGGGCGTCGGGCCGCATGCCCAGGGCGACGCGCAGCTGGTCGGCGTCGAGGTCGGCCAGCGAGCTGGACTTGGGCAGCACCAGGTCGGCGATGTGGCGCTTGCCCGCCACCACTTCCTCGACCCGCTCGTCCACCGTGCCCGGGCACACCAGCCGGTGGGACACGACCGTGCGGGTCTGACCGATGCGCCAGGCGCGGTCCCGGGCCTGGTCCTCGACGGCGGGGTTCCACCAGCGGTCGTACAGCACCACGTGGCTGGCGGCGGTGAGGTTCAGGCCGGTGCCGCCGGCCTTGAGGGAGAGCACCAGCGCCCCCGCGCCCTCGCCCTCCTGGAAGTCCTTGATGAGCTGGTCCCGGGCGCCGCGCGCCAGGCCGCCGTGGTAGCAGGAGATGGGCACGCCGGTGACCTCGGTGAGGTGGTCGGCCAGCTTCTTGCCCCACTGGGCGAAGTGGGTGAACACCAGGATCCGCTCCCCGGCCTCGAACACCGACTCGACGATCTCCTCCAACCGGGCGAGCTTGCCCGAGCGGCCGGCCAGGGGCTTGCCGTCTTCCTGGTAGGCGGCCGGGTGGTTGCAGATCTGCTTGAGGGCGGTGATGGCGGCCAGCACCGCGCCCTGCTTGGGGGGGTTGCCCTGCTCGGCCGCCTCCGTGGCCGAGGCCAGCAGCCGGTCGAGCACGGCCTGGTAGAGGCCGATCTGCTCGGCGCTCATGGAGCAGTGGTCGAGCTCGTCGATGCGGTCCGGCAGCTCGGCCGCCACCACCGGCTCGACCTTGGTGCGGCGGAACACGAGGATGCCGTTGAGGGCGGACAGTGCCGCCTCGGGCTGGCCGGACAGCTGGGCCACGAACTGGGGCCGGGCGCCCACCAGGCCGGGGTTCACGAAGTCGAGCACGGCCCACAGGTCGCCGAGGCCGTTCTCGATGGGGGTGCCGGTGAGCGCCAGCCGGGCCCCCGCCGGGATGCGCCGCAGCTGCTGGGCGGTCTCGCTGGCGGGGTTCTTGATGGACTGCGCCTCGTCGACCACCACCCGGGCCCAGTCGTAGTCGGACAGGGCCTCGATGTCGCGCACCGCGGTGCCGTAGGTGGTGATGACGATGTCGGCGCCCGTGGCCTCCGCCGCCAGCTCGTCGGCCGACGCCCGGGTGGCGCCGTGATGGACGACCACCGACAGGTCCGGGGTGAAGCGCGCCGCCTCGGCCGCCCAGTTGCCCACCACCGCAGGCGGGGCGATGACCAGCGTGGGGCCGCTGCCGCGGGTGCGGCCGATGTGGGCCAGCACCGTGGGCGTCTTGCCCAGGCCCATGTCGAGGGCCAGGATTCCGCCCAGCCCGGCGGCGTCGAGGAAGCCCAGCCACATCAGGGCCTCGGCCTGGTAGGCCCGCAGCTGGCCGGAGAAGCCGTCGGGGCTGGTGACGGGCTCGGTGGGGACGTCGCGGGCGGCGTGTAGCAGGTCGCTGGCCCAGCCGGCACCGTCGACCACCAGGCCGCCGGCCAGCGGGGCGCCCTCCAGGCCGACCGCGTAGCGCAGCACCTCGGCCCCGGTGAGCTGGGTCGTCCCCGCCCGCTCGGCCAGTGCGGCCGCGGCCTCCTTCAGGTCGGCGCGGTCGAGCTCGACCCAGCGGCCCCGGGACTTGACCAGGGGGCGTGCTTCTGCGGCCAGGCGTGCCACTTCGGCTGCCGTCAGCTCGACGTCGTCGAACACGGCCGACCAGTGCACGTTGGAGAGCTGGCGGGCGCCGACCATGGTGTCGCCCGCCGGCTCCGTGAACAGCCGCAGGGCGGGCGACGGCTTGCGCCGGGACAGGGCGGGGACCCGCACGTCGAAGCCCGCGGCCTCCAGCGTGGCCCCGGTGACGGTCATCAGCTCCCAGGCCTCGTCCTGGGACAGGTAGACCTGGCCGCGGCGCTGGCCGCCCGGTCGCAGCAGGACCGGCAGGATGCGCTCGAGGCGGGCAAGGTCGTCGGCGAGGGGCTTGGTGCCGTGGCGGTCGGTGAGAGCCAGCTCGATGGGCAGCAGGCCGCCCTCGGCCCCGGGGCCGAGCACCGACAGGAACCAGGCGTTGCCCTTGTCGGGCGGATCGAGCTGCACGATCAGCCGGACGCGGCCCGCGGCAGTGACCGGCCGGGCCCAGCGGTCCATTCGCTTGGCGATCTCGGCACCGGCCGCCACCGGCGCGGGGAACACGGAGCCGTCGAGGCGGGTGACCACGGCCTCGGCCGCGGCGCTCACGGTGCGCACCACCGGGGGCGGAGCGGGCATCTCGAGCCGGCCGGCGGCGCCGGTGGCGATGGCGTTGACCACCGCTCCCAGGACGTCGAGCGTCACCGAGCGGGGGTCGCCGCCGCCCAGGACCCGTACGGGACCGGGCATGGCGCCCGCCAGCTCTTCGATCTCGGCCTGGTCGATGTCGGCCGGGGCCCAGCGGACGTTGACGTCGGCCACGCGGCCGTCCTGGCGGCGGTTGTTGCGCACGGCGGGCACCAGCGCGCCCCGGGCCACCAGGCGCACCGCGGCCACGGCCACCCGGCCCAGCCAGGTCACGCTCGACCCTACGCCGTCCCCGCCCAGGCCCCCGCCCACGGCCACCAGCCAGCCCAGCGAGTCGGCCACCGGGATCGACAGCGCCGCGGCCCGGTCGCCGGTGGGCAGCACCACGCCCCGGTGCTGCTCCCAGCCGACCGCGGGGCCACCGATGGCCTCCAACCGGTCGGAGAGCTCGTCATGGCCCGCAGGCGGAGCGTCCGGCCCACCGGCCCACACCACGACCTCGCCGCCCGACCACGACGCCTGGAGCCGCACCTCGCCGATCGGGTCCGGCGCCACGAGCACGGCGGAGGCGGGATCCTCGCTGGTGGTCAGCCGGTCGTACGCCGCCTCCAGGCGGGCCAGCTCGGCCTCGACGTCCGCCACCACCTGGGCCCGTTCGGGACCCTCGATGCGGCGCACGGCCTCCAGGTTGTCCTCGGTGTCGTCGAGCAGGCGCTCGAGCGTGCGCCGCCACGCGGGCGCGTCGGCCTCGAGGAGCGCCAGCTCCTCATCGGTGGCAATGCCGTCGACCGCCGACCACACGGCGGTCTCCAAGGCTCGGGTGGCCTGATCCATACGCGCTCTAGCGCTCCTCGCGCTGCTCCCCCGCTCCGACTGCGCGGAGGCTCCAAGTCCGTCGGGCTGGCATCGTCGGAAACAGATGCGGACCCCACTGCCCACCGCTCCACCGCGGGATGCCAACTACGCCTCTACAGGATACGGCCAACCTCCGATGGTCACACCATCGCCCCGGGCGGCAATCGCCGCGGATCTTGACAAAAAAAATTGTCAAGGGCAGGCTGGGAGGAGTCGTATGCGACGACAGGGAGATCGGTGTGATCGACGTCCAGGTGATCGAGGACCCCGGGGCCGCGGCCGTCGCGCTCGACCCCATCCGGTCCCGGTTGCTGGCCGAGCTGGTCGAGCCCCAGTCCGCCGCCACCCTGGCCGCCCACCTCGGCCTGCCCCGCCAGAAGGTCAACTACCACCTGCGCACCCTGGAGGCGCAGGGCCTGGTCGAGCTGGCCGAGGAGCGCCGGCGGGGCGGCATCACCGAGCGGGTCCTGCGCGCCACCGCCGTCCATTACGTCGTGTCGCCCGCGGCCCTGGGAGAGACGGCCGTGGACCCTGAGCGTGCGGCCGACCGCGTCTCGGCCGGCTACCTCGTCGCCCTGGCGGGGCGGGTGGTGCGGGAGGTCGGCGGCCTGGCCCGCCGGGCCGAGGCTGCCGGTGCCCGGCTCCCCACCCTGGCCATCGACACCGAGATCCGGTTCAGCTCCGCCGAGGACCGGGCCGCTTTCGCCGAGGACCTCACCGCCGCGGTGCTGGACCTCGCCAGCCGCTACCACCACGACGACGGACGGCCCCACCGGCTGGTCGTCGCCGCCCATCCCACCCCGGAGAAGACCGCATGAGCACGCCTGACGTACCCCTCCGCCTCGAGATGCGCTTCGAGCTGGCCGCATCGCCCGAGCAGGTCTGGGACGCCATAGCCACCGCCGAGGGCATCTCGTCCTGGTTCCTCCCCACCGAGCTCGACGGGCGGGAGGGCGGCGCCATGGTCACCCACATGGGCGAGGACGCCTCGTCGCCGGGCGAGGTGACCGGCTGGGACCCACCCCGGCGCCTCGTCTACTCCGAGCCCGATTGGGCCGCCCTCACGGGCCACGAGGGCGCCGACGTCACGCCCCTGGTGAGCGAGTTCCTGGTCGAGGCCCAGTCGGGTGGGACCACCGTGGTGCGCGTCGTGTCGAGCGCCTTCGGCACCGGCGCCCAGTGGGAGCAGGAGTTCTTCGACGGCATGAGGGCCGGCTGGGAGCCGTTCTTCAGCCACCTCGAGCTGTACCTGACCGACTTCGCCGGCCAGTACGCCGCCTTCATGGAGGCCGGCCTGGTGCGGGAGACCGGTTCCTCGGAACAGCTGTGGCGAGCGATGTCGAGCGACCTCGGGCTGCCCGACCAGGTGGGCAAACCGGTCGAGCTGCGGGGGATGACCGGTTCGCTGCGGCGGCTCCAGAACCGCCACGCACTGGTCCGTGTGACCGACCCCTACCCCGGCTATGCGGCGCTGTGGTGCGAGGACACGCCCGATGGCGGCTGGTTCGCCCAGGTGCACGCCTACCTGTTCCACCCCGACGCCGGAAACTATGTAGAGCGCGAGCAGCCCGGATGGAAGGCTTGGCTCGGCGGGCTGGAGGAGAGCGCATGACACTCGCGATCGAGGCCGAGGGCCTGGTCAAGACCTTCGGCGAGACCCGAGCCGTCGACGGCATCGACCTGGCCGTCAAGCCGGGCACCGTCTACGGGGTGCTCGGCCCCAACGGCGCCGGCAAGACCACCACCATCCGCATGCTGGCCACGCTGCTGGTCCCCAACGCCGGCTCGGCCAGAGTGCTGGGTCACGACGTCGTGGCCGAGGCGGACGTCGTGCGGGGCCTGGTGAGCCTGACCGGCCAGTTCGCCTCGGTGGACGAGGAGCTCACCGGGCGCGAGAACCTGCTCCTGCTCGGCCGGCTGCTGGGCTTCTCCCGGGGCCCGGCGGTTGAGCGGGCGGACGAGCTGCTGGAGGCGTTCGGGCTGGGCGACGCGGCCGAGCGCCTGGTCAGCACCTATTCGGGCGGCATGCGCCGGCGGCTCGACATCGCGTCGAGCATCGTGATCACGCCCGACCTGCTGTTCCTCGACGAGCCCACCACCGGGCTCGATCCCCGCAGCCGCAACCAGGTGTGGGAGATCGTCCGGGTGCTGGTGGCGGCGGGCACCACCGTGCTGCTGACGACGCAGTACCTGGACGAGGCGGACCAGCTGGCCGACCGCATCGCCATCATCGACCACGGCCACATCATCGCCGAGGGCACCTCGGCCGAGCTCAAGGCCTCGGTGGGCTCCGGCGCACTGCACGTGCGGTTGCACGAGGCCGGTGCCCGGCCCGAGGCCGAGCGGGTGCTGGCCGCCACGCTGGGAGTACCCGTGGAGCTGGATGCCGACCCGGCGGCGCTCACCGCCCGGGGCGCCACGCCCGATCGCATCGCCCTGGGCCTCGCCGAGCTCGTCAACGCCGGACTCACCGTGGAGGAGTTCGCTCTGGGCCAGCCGAGCCTGGACGAGGTGTTCCTGTCCCTGACCGGCCACCCGGCCGAACCGCAGGCCGACGACGAGGAGGACGCGGCGTGACCGCCACGGATGTCAGCACCACCCTCGAGCGCGTGGTCGACGCCTCCACGCTGCGGGCGGCGCTGTCCACCCACACCCGCCCGCCGCGTCCGGGCCGGTGGTCCGCCTCCCTCACGTTCGCGTGGCGGGCCATGCGCAAGATCCGCCACGTCCCCATGCAGCTGTTCGACGTGACCGCGTTCCCGATCATGTTCACGCTGATCTTCACGTTCCTCTTCGGCGGGGCGCTGGCCGGATCCCCCCGGGACTACCTCCAGTACCTGCTGCCCGGGATCCTGGTCATGACCGTCACCATGATCACGGTGTACACCGGCATGGCGCTCAACACCGACGTCACCAAGGGCGTGTTCGACCGCTTCCGGTCGCTGGCCATCTGGCGGCCGGCGGTGCTCGCCGGGATGATGCTGGCCGACACCGTGCGCTACACCATGGCGGCGCTGGTGGTCATCGTGCTGGGCGTGGTGCTCGGGTTCCGGCCCGACGGCGGCCCGCTGGGGGTGGTAGCGGCCCTGGCGCTGATCGTGCTGTTCTCGGTCGCGCTGTCCTGGGTGTGGAGCAGCATCGGCCTGCGCCTGCAGAGCCCCGAGACGGTCATGCAGGCGAGCATGACCGTGCTGTTCCCTCTGACCTTCGCCAGCAACGTGTTCGTCGACCCCGACACGATGCCCGGCTGGCTCCAGGCGTTCGTGAACGTGAACCCCATCACCCAGCTGACCACGGCCTCCCGCGAGCTCATGCACGGCCACATGGACTCCGGCGCCATCGGCTGGGTCCTGCTGTGGAGCGCGGGCCTCACCCTGGTCTTCGCCCCGCTCACGATGCGGCTCTATACGGCGGAGCGATAACGCGGGGAGATAGTCAACTTGGTTGACTATCTGGCGGGCGGGGTGCGAGGGTGGAGTCATGCCCGTGCTCCCCGCCCCGCCCGAGCCCACCCACGACACCGGCCACACCCGGTTCACCTCGCTGGCCACGCCCACCCGGGGCTCGCAGGAGACCTCGGTGTGGCGGGTCGAGATCGCCCCGGGAACCGACCCCGTCCCGCACTCGCTGACCCGCGAGGAGGTGTTCGTCGTGCTCGACGGGCTCGCCGCCGTCACCATCGACGGCCGGCCCGACGAAGGCCGGCCCGGCGACGCCATCGTGGTCCCGGCGGGAGTGCCCTTCGTGCTCGGCAACGGTGGCGACGGCCCGCTGCGCATGCTGTGCTGCATGCCGGTCGGCGGCCAGGCGTCCTTCCCCGGGGGCGACCCGTTCACGCCACCCTGGGCTGAGTGACACCCCCGCCCCCTCCCCTCGCCCGCCTGTTCGCCATGGCACTGCGGTCGCTCGTCGACGACCTGCACGCCCGGCTGGCCGAGCGCGGCTGGGGCGACGCCCGCCCCGCCTACGGCTTCGTGCTGCTGGCGGCTCGGGAAGGCTCCACGAGTGTGACCGAGCTGGCCGGCCTGGCGGGGATGACCAAACAGGCCGCCTCCAAGCTGGTCGACAGCATGGAGGCGGGGGGCTACGTGGCCCGCACCGAAGGGTCCGGCGACCTGCGCCGCCGGCCGATCGTGCTCACCGACCAGGGCCGGCGCTTCCTCGCCACCGTCGAGGACATCTACGAGGTCCTGGAGACGGAGTGGTCCGCGGTCATCGGACGCGAACAGGTCGAAGCCATGCGGTCCGATCTGACGGAGGTGCTGCTCGACCGCCACGGCGGCCGCCTGCCGCCGGTACGCCCGCCCTGGTAGGCGGAGTCACCCGCCGCGCAGCTCCCAGCGGGTGGGCGCGTCATCGGTCTCGACCGCGGCCACCACGCCCCGGTGCCGCAGGGCGTGGAGGTGGGCCAGCGCCTCGCCCACCGCGGCCCGGCGCATCCAGCCGTCGATCTCGGGCCAGGGCCGGTTCCAGGTCATGCGCGCCGCGATGTCCCAGGCCGTGGTCTGGTCGTCGGCGATGGCCGCCACGACCTCCCGGAAGCGGGCGGCGTGGTGGCGCCGCAGCTCGTCCACCCGGCCGTGCAGGTCGTCGAAGCGGTACTCGTGGGCCGGGAGCACCTCGTTCGGTTCGTACTCGTCGAGCCGATCCAAGGCCTCCAGGAACTCGCCGAGCGGGTTGTCGCCCGCCTGCGGGTTGTACGACACGTTGGGGGTGATGCGGGGCAGCACGTGGTCCCCGGTGAGCAGCAGCTCGTGGCGCGGCTCCCAGAAGCACAGGTGACCGGGGGTGTGGCCCGGGGTCCAGATGGCCGACAGGTCCCAGCCGGGCACGTCGGGCTGCTCGCCGTCCTCGAGCAGGATGTCGGGCAGCACCGGGTCGACGAAGGGCCGGACCGGCATGGCCACCGACTGGAGCGTGGCGATCTCCGCCTCGGGCGCACCCATGCGCCGCAGCATCTGGCCCATGCGCTCGAGGAGGTCGGTGGGCTCGATGTAGCGGTCCTGGATCAGCCGGGCGTCGGCCGGGTGCAGCGAGATCCAGGCCCCCGAGGCCTCGCGGATGCGACCGGCCAGGCCGTAGTGGTCGGGGTGGATGTGCGTGACCATCACGCCCCGGACGTCGCCCATCTCGTAGCCCGCGAACTTCAGCCCGGCCTCCAGCGCGGCGTAGGCGTCGTCGGTGTTCCAGCCCGCGTCGACCAGTAGACGCCCTGGTCGGACTCGAACACGTGGACGAAGACGTAGCGCAACGAGTTGTTGGGCA
>JBKPRV010000163.1:0-5670 GCA_046734715.1 Actinomycetota bacterium
CTCCCGAGCAACCTCCGCAGCAGCCACCCCGCCGCACCACCGCCCCCGACGGGGTTGAAGAGGTCGAGCCCGCCCTCCCCTCCGCCCTCGTCGCTGTCCTCCAGCTCCCGCAGCACCTGCTCGCTCTCCCGGCGGGGCACATGCCGGCCGCGGCCCTCGCCGTCCCCGCCGCCCTCCGCCGCCGTCACGGCGGTCCGGACCCGCCCGCTCCGGATGACCCCGAACACCGCCGGCGGTTCCGGGATGGCCTCACGACTCACCGCCAGCGCCAATGACGCCGCGGGCGACCCGGAACGAGCCGCGGTCGCCCGGTCGATGACCCCCCGGACCCCGAGCGGCAGCACGGCCTCCTGCGCAGCCAGCGCCCGATGGCCCTCCACGCCCAGGTAGCGCCGCTCGCGCCGGCCGATCCTTCCCAGCACCTCTGGCCCGAGGCTCCCGGCGGCCAGCAAGCATGCCTGCACCGCCACCGCCCGCACCTGGTCCCTCGGGCCCGCCTCCCTGTCCACGAACACGACGGCCCCGTCGGTCCACGACGGCTCACCCGGCCCGGCCTCGGCCACCTCGACCGTCCGCTCGGCGATGGCCGATGCCAGGAGCCCGAGCTGATCGACGGTCATCGCACGCCTCCCTCGACCGCTTCCCGACGAGTGGACCTAATCATTGTTCACGCGGCACGCTAGCCCGAAGTAGCGTCCCGCCGATGCTGGACTTCGCGGACCAGGCGGTGGTGGTGACCGGCGCCGGCCGGGGCCTCGGCCGGCTCTACGCCGTGGAGCTGGCCCGCCGGGGCGCCGCCGTGGTCGTCAACGACGTGGGCGGCACCATGGGCGGCGACGGGTCCGACCCCGTGGTCGCCGACCTGGTCGTCGCCGAGATCGAGGCGGCCCGCGGGACGGCCGCGGCCTCGTACGACTCGGTCGCCACCACCCCGGAGGGCGGCCGGGCCATCGTCGCCCTGGCCCGGGAGCGGTTCGGGCGGCTCGACGCCGTGGTCAGCAACGCGGGCATCTTCCAGACCCGGCCCTTCGAGGAGCTGACGCCGGAGGACTGGCGGCGCATGATCGACGTGCACCTGCACGGTGGCTTCCACGTCGCCCAACCCGCCTTCAGCGCCATGAGGGAGCAGGGCTACGGCCGGTTCGTGTTCGTGGCTTCGTCGGCCGGCCTGTTCGGCCAGCCCCACTCCGCCCACTACGCCGCGGCCAAGGCCGGCCTGGTGGGCCTGGCCAACGTGATCGCCATCGAGGGCGCCGAGCACGGCATCCTCGCCAACACGATCCTGCCCTTCGGCACCACCCGTATGGTCACCGAGACGGTGGGGGACATCGGCGAGTCGGGCTTCCTGCGGGCCATCGAGCCGGGCCTGGTGGTGCCGCTGGTCGTCTACCTGGCCAGCCGGGCCTGTGCCGCCACGCACCACAACTACTCCGCCTGTGCCGGTCGTTTCGCCCGCGTCTTCGTCGGCCTCGCCGAGGGCTGGCCGGCGCCGGCAGGGACCGTGCCGACGGCCGAGGACATCGCGGCCCACTGGGACGCCGTGTCCGCCACCGACCCTTACACCGTCCCGACGTCGATCTTCGACGAGGTGGCGGAGGTGTGCCGGCAGCTGGGCATCAGCGCCTGACCAGGGCGCCACGCAGGACGGTGTCGCGGGCGAGGGCCTGGGCGCCACGCGGGCCGGCGTGGAGGATGACGTTCTCGGGGGTGAGGATCAGCTCGTAGAGCGAGCGGGTGCGGGACAGCAGCGACCCGCCCTCGACCCGGAGCTCGCCCGCCCGCTGGCCCGCCGCCACCAGGGCCTGGAGCTGCCGCAGCTGGCGCGGGAACGAGAGGCCCAGGTCCACCGTGGCGGGCGGGGATTGGCGCAGCCAGGCGAGCTGGATCTTGAACTCGTCGCTGAAGCGGCTCAGCACGTTGATGTTGAGCCACATCAGCGCGTCGAGCTGCTCCAGCGGCGACGAGGGCGACTGCACCACTTCGTCCCAGGCGTCGGCGACGTTGTCCGAGTAGGCCTGCATGATGTCGACCAGCAGGTCGTCCTTCGAGCCGAACATCCGGTAGACGGTGCCGGTGCTCATGCCGGAGGCCTTGGCGATGTCCCGCATGGTGGTCGCCTCGAAGCCGCGGCGGCCGAACTCGGCCCGGGCGGCGGCCCGCAGGTGGGCGGCGCGGTCGCCGTCCTGCGGGCCGTCCCAGCTCGCGATGACGGCCCGGGCGGCCTGCATGGCCGGCGAGCGGTCCATGACCGCTTTCGACGGCGCCTTGACGGCCACGCCGTGCAGCAGCACCCGGCACTTCTGGGCGGGAAGCTGCTGGGCGTGGCTGCGGTGGAACACCCCGACGCCGACGTGCAGCATGCTCTGGCAGATCCGCTCGGCCAGCAGGGCGAGGTCGATCCCGGAGCGCAGCGCGCCGGCGGTGCGCCCGGCCTGCAGGATCTCGGCCATGGCGGCGTCGATGGCCGTGGGTGCCTGGTGCGCCAGGTCGACCAGCTCCTCGCCGGCCCCGGTGGGCGGCTCGTACAGCGTGAGCAGCAGGGCGGCCCGGTGGCGGACCGCACAGGCCGCGATGGCACGGCCCAGCTCGACGACGCGCGCCTCCACCGGGCGCTGGTCCGGCTCGTGGAGGGAGTCGAACGCCTCCTTGGCCACCTGGTCGAGCTCGTCGCGGTAGCGCCGGACCAGCTCGACGATGATCGCCTCCTTGGAGTCGAAGTGGTGGTAGAGGCTGCCCGGCAGGATGCCGCACCGGTCGGCGATCTCCCGCAGCGAGGTGCGGAGGCCGGAGGACGCGAACAGGTCCGCCGCGGTCTCCAGGATCTCCTCCCGGCGGGCGCTGTCGCTGGTCATCGGGACAAACGTTAGTGACCACGGGCGACTTCTCCCCGGCATCGTGTCAGACCAAACATTCGTTCCGGTAGCCAACTAGAGTGCCACGGCATGAGCGACGAGACGGAGATCCCGGCCGGCATCACCGACATGATGACCCCCGACCTCGCGCGCCACCCCCAGCCGATGTACCGGGACCTGGTGGCGGGCTCCGACGTGCTGCGGGTCGACGGGGTCGGCCTCATCGCCTGCTCCCGGGCGGCGGTGGACGAGGTGCTGCGGCAGCCGGACGTGTTCTCGTCGAGCACGGCCGCCGTCGACCTCAAGGCCCGGCGCCCCCTGATCCCGCTCCAGATCGACCCGCCGGCCCAGCGGAAGTACCGCAAGATCCTCGACCCGCTGTTCAGCCCGCAGCGGATGCGGCCGCGGGAGGAGCCCATCGCCGCCCTCGTGAACGAGCTCATCGACGGCTTCGTCGCCGACGACGAGATCGACTTCACCCAGCAGTTCTCCATCCCGTTCCCGTCGCGGGTGTTCCTCACCCTGTTCGGCCTGCCCATCGAGGAGCTACCGCGGTTCCTGCGGATGAAGGACGGCATCATCCGCCCCGATCACGTGGTCGGCCACGAGCGCGGCCACCCGCAGACCGACGCCCACCAGCAGGCGACGGCCGACTCCATCTACGAGTACTTCGAGGAGCTGCTCGACGAGCGGGCGTCCGTGCGGCGGGACGACCTGCTGAGCCAGTTCCTCGACGCCGAGATCGACGGCGACCGCCTCACCCGGGACGAGATCCTCGACATCTGCTTCCTGTTCCTGATCGCCGGGCTCGACACCGTGTCGGCCTCGCTCGACTGCTTCTACGGCCACCTGGCCGAGCACCCCGAGGACCGCCGCCGGCTGGTCGACGCTCCGGGCCTGATCGCGCCGATGGTGGAGGAGCTGCTGCGCTGGGAGACTCCGGTGATGGGCGCGGCCCGGGTGACCACCCGTGAGGCCGAGGTCGCCGGGCAGCCGGTAGCCGCCGGGGAGCAGGTCATGGTCCTGCTGGGCGCGGCCAATCTGGACGACCGGGAGACGCCCGATGGCGGAACCGTGCGCTGGGACCGCGAGGCCAACCGCCACCTGGCCTTCGGCGGCGGGGTCCACCGCTGCCTCGGCTCGCACCTGGCGCGGATCGAGTTGCGGGTGGCACTGCGCGAGTGGCACCGCCGCATCCCGGACTACCGGGTGAAGCCGGGCGTGCTGCTCGACTACACGCCCGGCATCCGGTCGCTCGACCGCTTCCCCATGGTGCTGCGGCAGTCGCTCTAGAGCCCCTCGAGGATGTCGGTGGAGTCGACCGCCTCGTAGCCCGCCGGCTGGCCTCCGGCGTCGAGCGACGCCCGGAGCCACTGGTTGGAGCACACGCTCGGCATCGTCGCCATGGCGCTCCCGCCGCAGCGGAAGGTCACGCCCCCGCCGCCGGGCAGCGGCTCGTCGGGCATGGCCCTGATCGCCTCGGTCACCGACTGCGGCGTGATGTCGCCCGAGAGCCCCCCGAGGGCGGTGGCCAGGGCGGCGATGACCGTGTAGCCGCTCATGGGGACGTTGTTGTCGACGTCGCCGACGTCCTGGCCGTAGGCGTCCATCACCGCCTGGTACTGCTGGTAGGTCGGGTCGTCGGTGGCGCCCAGGGCGATGGCCGAGGTGACGTACATGCCCTGCAGCCGGTCGCCGGGGATGGCCTGGCGGGTGGCGTCGGTGATGCATTGCGACACCGCGGTGACGGCACCGTCGTAGCCGAACGCGCTCAGCCCCTGGAAGGCCGCGATGCAGAAGGCGTCGTAGCCGACCACCTGCACCACCCCGGCCCCGCTGTCCACCACCTCGCGCATCTGCGACGTCATGTCGGCCGTGCCCAGCGGCACCTTGACCAGCTCGTAGTCCAGCCCGGCGTTGTCCAGGATCTGGGGCCCGACCGACTCGAACAGGCTGAGCGCCACCGGCACGTCGATGACGACGAAGGCGACCTTGTCGACTTCCTGGTCCTCCGCCACGGAGATGGGCAGGCCGAACGCCGTCGTGAGCGGGTTGGAGATGATGAAGCTGGACTCGGCGTCGGCCAGGATGGCCTCGCCGTTGGTCTGGAGGAACATCGTCGGGATGCCCGCCTGATGCACCGGCTCCCAGATCGACTCCGCCACGGTCGACTGCCCCACAGCGACGGCCACGACCCCGGCCTCGACCATCTGGTTCCCGCAGTCCGTCCCTCCGGCCGGATCGGCCCCGGTCTCACACACGACCAGCTCGATCGGCCGCCCCCCGATGCCACCCCGCCGCTCGTTCCAGTAGTCCACCGTCGCCTGCGCCGCGGTGACCTCACTCGACGCATCGAACGCCGCGGTCTGCCCGTCCGACGCCAGCCCGATGCGCACCGACTCCCCCGCTGCCGGGTCTTCCGGCCCCAACCGGCCCGCGTCGACCTCCGCGTCGGTCTCAGCCGTGCCACCGCCGTCGTCGTCGCCGCCTCCTCGTCCGCACGCCACCGCACCGACCAACAGCGGGCCCACCGCCAAGACCAGCAGCACCCGCGGGCGCGGCCGGCTACGCCGACACCAGCCGTGTCGTCCCATCGTTCCCCTCCCAGCCACTTGCCGTGGGCGACGCTCGGTCATCCGTAACAAATCTTAGGTTCCGGTCGGTGACACTGCGCTTTCCCCGCCTCCGAGTCAAGAGCGGGCGAGTCGCGGAGGCCCTCTGACGGTGCGTCAGATACGGTCGGGGCATGACCGACAGGGTGCGGCTCGACGTCGACGGGGCGGTGGCGACGATCACCAATGACAACCCGGGGAAGCAC
>JBKPRV010000164.1:0-6677 GCA_046734715.1 Actinomycetota bacterium
GTATGACCGTCAGGGTGAGCGGGCGACCGTGCAAGCTGTTCCGTGCGATCACGATGCGGTTGATGGGGGCCTCACCCCCCGCAGCCACGAACAGCAGCCGGCCCGGCCCCACCTCGTTGTCGATGATGTGGATGTTCTCGACCGCCAACTCCCCCACCGGTTCCAGGTCGACCGTGGCCCGCCTCATGTCCGTGAACTGGTTGCGCTCGATCACGACATCGCGACCATCGATGATGGCGATGCCCTGCCGGCCGCTGCGGGCGAAGCTGGAGTCGTGGATCCAGACCCGCTCGCTCGACCGGCGGCCGTCCGAGAGGCGCCCGATGAAGATGTGGTCGCCGTAGGTGTCGTGGATGTTGACCCGGTCGACCTCGAGGTCGGTGACGCCCTCGAGGGCGAGGCCGGCCTGGAACTCGAGTTCCGGGTCGTAGGCCCGTTCGTCGAGGCCCGCGTGGGGGTTGGCCCCCTGGATCTCCAGGTTGCGGATCTTCAACCCGGAGCCGCCCTGGATCTTGATCTGGCAGCGGTCGGGTGCGCCGGTCGTCGTGGCGAAGATCCGGGCTCCGTTGCCGTCGATCACCAGGTCGTGGCGGTCGCGCAGCACGATCGTGCCCTCGACGCGGTAGGCGCCGCCGGCCGCCAGCCGGACGGCGTCGCCGTCGGGCGTGCGATCGAAGAGGGCCTGCAGGTCGGCGGTCACGTCGGCGGCGCCGGTGGCGTCGATCTCCCCGACCGCCTGGGCGGTCGCGCCCGGCGCTACGGCGACGGAACCCGCAAGGGCCGCCACCACCCAGCCGGCCGCCACGAGCACGCGTAGGCGGGCCATGCGACCCAGGATGGCATAGGCACCACCGGGCTGGGACCGCGCCTGACACCCCGTCAGAATTTTTCCAGTATGGTGGCCCGCAAACCGCTAGGCTACCGGTCGGTAATGCCAGACGGGTAGGGGGATATCCGCGGGGTCGGTTCGCCGATCGCTGGGTTCACGTCGAGCAACTGGGGGCAGCGTGCGGGACCGTGCCATTACGAGCCGTGTCGAGGCGGTCGATCACGAGCTGCCGACGACGGTGTACCGCTGGGCGCGGCGGCGGGAGAACCTGAGCCTCGTCCTGATCGACCTCGGAGTCATCACCGCCGCCTGGTTGCTCGCGCTCGCCGCCGGGTTCGAGGCCGACATCTCCGAGCCTGTCGTCGACCGGTTGCTGCTCGTCGTCGGGCCACCGATCGTCCTGCAGCTCGTCGTCCACCGAGCCGTCGGCCTGTACGGGCCGGTGTGGCGCTACGCCTCGATCGACGAAGCGGTCCGGGTCATGGTCGCCGTGGCCTCCGGCATGCTGGTCGGCTTCGCGTGGCTCTCGATCGTCGACGACACCACCACGTTGTCGCTGCCCGTCCTCACCGCGCCTCCGGTGGCCGCGCTGCTGATCCTGGTCGGGTGTGGCGGCGTCCGGTTCCAGTCACGGCTGTTCGCGCTCGAGCGGCAGCGGACCCGGGCGGCCAAGCCGGTGCAGGCGTTGATCGTGGGAGCCGGCAGCCCCGGCGCCGCCCTGGCGTACGAGCTGTCGCAAACCGAGTCGGGCCGCGACGTGCACATCGTCGGTTTCGTCGACGACGACTCCCGCCTGCACCGCCGATCGTTGCGGGGCATCCCGGTGCTCGGCGGGACCGGACAGCTCGAGGACCTGTCTCGCCGGCACGGCGTCGACCGCATCTTCATCGCTCTCCCGCACGCGGAGCGGGAGCAGGTCAAGCCGATCGTCGATCGGGCGCTGCGCACCCGGGCCCAGGTCAAGGTGCTCCGGCCGGCCGCCTCGACGGCCGCGGGGATGCTCCAGAACGTCCGCGACATCGATCTCAGCGACCTGGTGGGCCGGCAGCCGGCGCCGGTCGACACCGGGGGCATCGGCGAGTACCTGAAAGGCGCGACGGTGCTCGTGACGGGCGCCGGCGGCTCGATCGGCAGCGAGATCTGCCGCCAGGTGGCCCGGTACCGGCCCGGTCGCCTGTTGCTCCTCGACCGCGACGAGACCCTGCTCCACGACGTCGTCACCGGAGACCTGGCGTCGCCGGCCGAGACCGTCCTGCTCGACCTCTGCAACCGGGAGCGGATGGTCGCCCTGCTCCAGGAGGCCCGGCCCGACGTCGTGTTCCACGCCGCGGCCAACAAGCACGTGCCGATCCTCGAGCGGTACCCGTCGCAGGCCGCCGCCACCAACGTCCTGAGCACGTGGTGGCTGGCCAACGCCGCCGCCGAGTGTGGCACCCAGCGCTTCGTGCACCTGTCGACCGACAAGGCCGCCCGACCCACGTCGGTGATGGGGGCCACCAAGCGGGCCGCCGAGCACGTGGTGGTCGGCGTCGGCCGGCGCCACCAGCTGCCGTACGCGGCCGTCCGGTTCGGCAACGTGCTCGGCAGCCGCGGCAGCGTGGTCCCGACGTTCTTCCGCCAGATCCTCGCCGGCGGTCCGGTCACCGTCACCAGCGAGGAGATGACCCGCTACTTCATGAGCATCCCCGAGGCGGTGAGCCTGGTGCTCCAGGCCGGGGCGATGGCCGACGGCGGGCGCATCTTCCTGCTCGACATGGGCGAGCCGGCGTCGATCCTGCAGCTGGCCCGGCAGATGATCCGGCTGGCCGGCCTGCGCCCCGACGACGACATCGCGATCGAGATCACGGGGCCGCGGCCGGGCGAGCGGCTGCACGAGCGGCTGCACGACGAGGCCGAGGAGCACGAGCCCGCGGCCCATCCCTCGATCTCGGTGCTCCGGCCCAAGCTGACCCTCGAGTGGGGCCGGCTGGTCCAGGCCATGGACGAGCTGGAGCGCTCGTGCCGTGACGACGACGAGGCGGTGCGGGCGGTGATCGTCGACATGCTGGCGCGGTGCGGGGTGGATTGCCGCCTCGAGCCGCAGCCGCCGGCCCTGGGATCGAGCGCCGGGCGCATGCAGAGCAGCGAGCGCCGCGGGGGCCTCGAGGTCCCCGAGCGCGTCGGCGCGGCGGGGCGCAACGGCCAGGCCGGGTCCAACGGGGCGCCCGGGTCCAACGGGACGGGCGGGTCCAACGGGACGGGCGGGCCCGACGGGACCGTCGGGCGCCGCCGCCTCGCCCTGCTGTCCGGTGTGCCGGGGGGCGCCCCCGAGCAGCGCGCCCTGCCGTTCGCGCGGCCCGCCCGCCCCCCGCTCGAACGGGTGGTCGAGCGGCTGACGCCGTCCTACGAGAGCGGGCAGATCACCAACGGCGCGCTGGTGCGCGAGCTCGAGGAGCGCATGGCCGACCGCTTGCGGGTGGCTCACGTCGTGGCCGTCAGCTCGTGCACGTCGGGACTCATGCTCGTGGTGCAAGCTCTGGTCGACGGGCGCCCGGGGCCGGTGGTCCTCCCCAGCTTCACGTTCTCCGCGTCGGCCCACGCGGTCGCGTGGAACGGGCGCTCGCCGCGGTACTTCGAGTGCGATCCCGCCACCTTCCAGAAGGACCTCGCCCATGCCGAGGCGTCCCTGGACGGTGCGAGCGCCCTCATGGCGACCCACGTGTTCGGCGCGCCGTGCGCCCCGGAGTTCGTCGAGAAGCTGGGGGCATCGGCGGGGCTGGCGGTCGTGTTCGACGCCGCGCACGCGATCGGGGCGAAGAGCAACGAGAGGCCTATCGGCGGGTTCGGCGATGCCGAGATCTTCAGCCTCACGCCCACCAAGCCCATGGTCGCGGGCGAGGGGGGCCTGATCGCCACCCGGGACTCCGACCTTGCCGCCCGGCTCCGTGCCGGCCGCGACTACGGCAACCCCGGCGACTACGACACCCGCTTCGCCGGCCTCAACGCCCGGATGTCCGAGTTCCACGCGGCCATGGCGCTCGAGTCGCTGGGCCTGCTCGACGGCAGCCTGGAGCGCCGGCGGGACCTGGCGGCCCGCTACATCGACGGCCTGCGCGGCGTGCCCGGCATCCGGGTCCAGCTCGTGCCGATGGAGCACGTCTCGACGTACAAGGACTTCACCATCGCCGTCGACGCGGCCGAGCTCGGGATCGACCGCAACCAGCTGGTGGCGGTGCTGGCGGCCGAAGGCATCGACACGCGCAACTACTTCGACCCGCCGGTCCACCGGCAGCAGGCCTACCGCGATGTGGTGGCCGTCGACCTGCCGGCCACCGACGAGGTCAGCCGCAGCGTCGTGTCCTTGCCCATCTACCCGGACCTCTCCGTCGACGACGTCGACGCGGTGGTCGAGGTCATCCGGCTCAGCCACGAGCACGCCGACGAGCTGGTGGCCGCGCTCGGCCCGAGCGGCGTGAACCACCTGTTGCGCTGACACCGGCGCACCGGCCCGGCGCGAGCCTCGGTGCCGTCGCTCCCCATCCGCGGCTGAGCCCTCGGTCAGTCCGCCGACGGCACGGCCGACGGATGGACGGCCACTTCGACGCGCTCGTCGTCCTCGTCGCCCACCACCAGGGGGCCGACGGTCACGCCCGCGGCCGCGACCCGGTCCCGCACGGCGGCCAGCTCGTCCCCGGGGTCGAGCCGGCCCTCGCCCACCAGCACCAGGCTGTCGCCGAGCTGCACCGAGACCTCCTGGCACGACGCGGCCAGGACGCCGAGCAGCTCCACCGCGGCGAGCAGGACCGGCACGCGGTCGGCCGGATCGTCACCCAGCCGGGGACCGTCGCTCGCCGCGACCAGGTCGACGTCCACGCCCACCTCCTCCCGCAGCCGCTCGACCTCGCGGGACAGCGCCTCGGCCAGCTGGGCGCCTCCGGACCCGGCCACCACGGTCCGCCCCTCGGGCGGCACCCCCACCATCGCCGCCCAGCGCCGGGTGAGGTGTGCCAGCAGCAGCTGCCACAGCCCGTCGTCGTCGGTCCCGATGGCCACCGCCAGCCGGGCCGTCAGGTCGTCGGCGCGCTCCCGCTGGCGGTCGGCGTCGGCCTGGAGGCGGGCGTTGCTGGCGGTCAGCCACTCCTTCGACCCGGCCAGCTCGTCCCGCTCGGCGGTCACCGCCGCGAGCCGGGATGCCGCCTCCCGTGCCCGGGACTCGGACTGGTTCAGCTTGGCTTGCACCTCGCCCCGGGCCCGGACCAGGAAGCCGCAGGCCGCCACGGCGACCACGATGACGATCACGAGGACGATGGCCACACCGGGACGCTAATCGAGCCGAGAACTCCCTAGTCACGCCCCGGGTTACGGGCGCGCGAACGCTCAGCGACCGGTGCGGATGAGCTGCGTGCGGCTCACCGAGGCGATGCGCTCCTCGGCCACCCGGTCGGCCGCGGCCGCGGTGGTGATGCCGTCGGCCTCGGCCCGGTCGAACACCCGCAGCAGCGTGTCGTGGATGGTGCGGATGCGGTCGAAGGCCCGCTGGCGGTCGTAGCCGTGGGGCTCCTCGGCGATGTTGATGACGCCCCCGGCGTTGGCCACGAAGTCGGGGGCGTAGACGATGTCCCGCTGCCGCAGCCGCTCGGCGTCCTCCGGCTCGGCGAGCTGGTTGTTGGCCGAGCCGACCACCGCGTCGCAGTGCAGCTCGGGGATCGTGGTGGCGTTGAGCACAGCTCCGAGCGCACAGGGCGAGAAGATGTCGCACGCCACCGCGTGGGCATGGTCGGGCGCCACGGCCACCGCCCCGTCCCGGGCGACGACCCTGTCGACCGCGACGCCGTTCACGTCCGCCACCGTGAGCTTGGCGCCGTCGGCCGCCAGATGCTCGGCCAATGCGGCGCCCACCTTGCCCACCCCGGAGATGCACACGTGCCGCCCGCTGAGCGACGGCGCGCCCCACAGCCGCTCGGCCACCGCCTTCATGGCCCACAGCACGCCCCAGGCGGTCGCGGGGGAGGGGTCGCCGGAGCCGCCCAGCGACTCGCTGACCCCGGTCACGTGGCGGGTCTCGCGCCGGATGATGTCCATGTCGGCCTGCGTGGTGCCCACGTCCTCGGCGGTGAGGTAGCGCCCGCTGAGGCCCTCGACGAAGCGGCCGTAGGCCCGGAACAGTGCCTCGCTGCGCAGCGTGGCCGGGTTGCCGAGGATGACCGCCTTCCCGCCGCCCAGGTCGTTGCCGCACACCGCATGCTTGTAGGTCATCCCCTTGGCCAGCCGGCACACGTCCACCAGGGCTTCGTCCTCGGACGCGTAGGGGTAGAACCGGGTGCCTCCCAGCCCCGGCCCGAGCGCGGTGGAATGGATGGCGACGATGGCCCTGAGGCCGGTCGACGCATCGTGGCAGTAGGCCACCTGCTCGAACCCGTCGGCCGTCAACACCTCGAACACGCTGGGCATCACTTCCGAGGGTACCGCTGCGGAGACCCGTGCGATTCCGGGGTGCGAATACGGTTGCGGTGACGCGCGAGACGGCGAGTAGCGTCGCTCCGTGGCTCTTCCGACCGCTGCCTATTCGATCCGCCTTCGGGTCCGTCTCGACAACCGTCCCGGCTCTCTCGGCCGCCTCGCTACCGCCGTAGGCGACGCCGGGGGCAACATCGCCGCCATCGGCGGCTTCGACGTACGCGGTCCGGTCCTGGAAGAAGACCTCGTCATCAACTGCCGCAGCACCCACCACATCGAGCAGGTGCGGGCCGCGGCCGACGGGCTGGAGGGGTGCGAGGTGCTCGAGTGCCTCGACCGGACGTTCCTCATGCACGACGGCGGCAAGATCGAGGTGCTGGCCCGCATGCCGGTGGCCGACCGCGACGACCTG
>JBKPRV010000165.1:0-16714 GCA_046734715.1 Actinomycetota bacterium
AGTCGAACACCGGGACATCCGGCTGGCCCGGGACCGCCACCAGCTGCGGGTGCTCGCCGAACAGGCACGCCACCAGGGTCTTGCCCGGGGCCGAGGCCCGGGCGCGGGCGATGGCGTCGATCAGGTCCCGGGTGGACTGGCGGGGCGCGGGCGCGCACACCACCAGCACGCTGTCCACGCCGTCGTCGGCCAGCAGGGCCATCAGGGCCCGCACCACGTCGTCCGGGCCGGCTTCGAAGCCCAGGTCGACCGCGCTGGCCCGCACGCGCACGGCGTCGCCCTTGCCGGCCAGCGCCTCGCTGATCCCCGCGCCCAGGGAGGCCAGCGCCAGGCCCGCGTCCACGCAGGCGTCGGCGGCCAGCGCCAGCGATCCCCCGCCGTTGCCCAGCAGCGCCACCCGGTCGCCCGCGGGCAGGGGCTGGGACACCAGCAGCCGGGCCACGTGCAGCTGCGCCGCCAGCGTGTCGACCCGCACGATGCCGGTCTGCGCCACCAGGGCCTCCAGCGACTCCGCAGGCGCGTCGTCCCCCTCGCGGGGATAGGCCCGGGCGGCCCCGCCGCTCTTGACCGCCACGAGCGGCTTGGTGCGTGACATCTGGCGGGCGATGCGGTTGAACTTGCGGGCGTTGCCGAACGACTCCAGGTAGAGCAGCACCACCTCGGTGCGCGGGTCGTCGGCCCAGTACTGGAGCAGGTCGTTGGCGGACACGTCGGCTCGGTTGCCGATGGCGGCGAACGACGAGGCGCCCAGGCCCGCCTCGCCCACCCGGTCCAGCAGTGCGCCGCCGATGGTCCCCGACTCGGACAGCAGCGCGACCGGCCCGCGCCGCACGTTGGGAGTGGCGAAGGTGGCGTGCAGGCGCACCTCGGGGTCGGTGTTGATCACCCCGAGGCAGTTGGGCCCGAGCAGCCGGATGCCGTAGCGACGGGCGACCCGCAGCGCGGCGGCGGACAGGGCGGCGCCCTCGGGCCCGGACTCGGCGAAGCCCGCGGTGATGACGATGGCCGCCTTCACGCCCTTGCGGCCGCAGGCGGCGATGGTGTCGGGCACCTCGGCCGCCGGCACCACCACGATGGCCAGGTCCACGGGGCCCTCGATGGCCTCGACGCCGGGAGCTGCCGCCACCCCGGCCACGTGGGCGGCGTGGGAGTTGACCGGGTACACCGGGCCGGCGAACTCGTGCGCCAGCAGGTTGCGCAGCACGGCATGGCCCACGCTGCCGCGCTCCCGCCCGGCACCGATCACCGCCACCGAGCGGGGGGCCAGCAGCAGGCGCACCGACTCCGCCTCCGCCCGCTGGGCCCGGGCCGCGACCGCCGCCTCGGCCTCCGGGGTCGGCTGCAGGTCGAAGTGGACCTCGATCACGCCCTCGTCGAACGTGCTGCGCAGGTCGAAGCCAGCCTTGCGGAACACCGTCGTCATGCGTTGGTTCGAGGGCAGCACGGTGGCGGTGAACGAGCTGATCCCGGCGCGGCGGGCCGCCACCACCAGATACTCCAGCAGGACGGGGGCGATGCCCCGGCCTCGGTGGTGGTCGTCCACGAAGAAGGCGATCTCGGCTTCGGAGCGCAGCGGATACCGGTCGTAGCGGGCCACGCCCACCATGGCGTCGTCGCGCAACACCACGAATGCCATGCGGTCCACGTAGTCGACGTGGGTGAGGTGGCGCACCTCTGCGTCGGTGAGCCGGGGATGTGGCGAGAAGTAGCGGTAGTAGATGCTCTCCGGCGACTGCAACGAGTGGAACGCCACCATGCGTGGGGCGTCGTCGGGCCGGATGGGGCGGATGCGCACCGTGCCGCCGTCGGCGAGCACCACGTCGGCGTCCCACTCGGCCGGGTAGTCCGGCGGGAGCGGCACCTCGCCGGTGGTCGTCACATCATCGGTCACCGCGCCCGAGGCTAGGACAGGCCCTAGAGCCAGAGGGACCTGAAACGGGGACGCCGGCGCGCCGCGCTAGCGTCGTACGGCCTACCGGCAACGCGGCGGGGTTACGGCGGAAGGAGATGAGGTGAACCGCTGGTGCAGAGTTGGGGGCGCGCTCGCCGTCGCCCTGCCTGCCCTCCTCAGCGCCTGCGCGCAGCCGGCCAGCGACAAGCTGCTGGGCAGCGGGCTGGTCCCGGTGGGCGAGCACGCCAACCCCCGCGGTCCCGACCCCTCCGACGATCCCGGTGCCATCGCCCTGCAGGCCACGGAGGACGTCAGCGCCTACTGGCGGGAGACCTACCCCGAGGTCTACGGCGGCCCGTTCGAGGAGGTCTCCGGCTTCTTTCCCTACGGCCCGGACACCGAGCCGCCCCCGTGCGGGGACCCGCCCCCCTTGTACCAGGAGATCGCCGACAACGCCTTCTACTGCGACGGCGACGACATCATCGCCTGGGACGAGGCCAGCTTCCTCCCGCAGGTCAACGACACCTTCGGCGGCTTCACGGTCGCCATCGTCATCGCCCACGAGTTCGGCCACGCCATCCAGGCCCGGGCGGGCGCCATCGACCGGACCGTCGACCTGGAGCTGCAGGCCGACTGCTTCGCCGGGGCCTGGACCGCGTATGTGGCCGACGGCAAGGCCCCCAGCTTCGGGCCCGAGGACGTGGACCTGGACCTGGCCGTGGCGGGCATGACCGCCATCCGCGACGCCCCCGGCACCGATCCCAATGACGAGTTCGCCCACGGCAGCGGGTTCGACCGCGTGACGTCGTTCCAGGACGGGTTCGAGAACGGGGCCGAGGGCTGCTCCGACTACGACGACCCCGACGTGGCCCGGGACACCGTGGAGGTCCCGTTCGACGATCTCGATGAGGGAGCCGGCGTCGACGACGGGAACATGGTGCTGGAGGACGGCCCCGAGGCGCCCGACGGCGTGGGGCTGCTCAGCCGCCTGGAGACGGACCTCAACCTGTTCTACGACGAGGTCTTCACGCAGCTCGGCCACGAGTGGGTGCCGGTCGACGACCTGGTGCTGGTCGACCCGGACCAGGACACCATCGAGTGCGGCGGCGAGACCGTCGAGGGCGACCGCCTGGAGTTCGTGGCGGTGTACTGCCCGGACGAGAACGTCGTGGTGCTGGACGGCGACAGCCTCGTCCACGAGCTGTACGCCATCGGCGACTTCGCGGTGGGGGCCGAGGTGGCCCGGCTGTGGGCCCAGGCCGCTCAGGTCCAGCTGGGCGTGTTCGACGACGACCAGGCCGGGCTGCAGGCCGACTGCTTGACCGGCGTGTGGAGCATCTCGCTCAACAACCCCGACAGCACCCCCGACTCCAAGCTGTCCACGTCGCCGGGCGACCTCGACGAGGCCATCCAGGGCTTCCTCGCCTACGGCGGTGTGCTGGACGAGCAGGTCGGCACCGTGTTCGAGCGCACGGACGCGCTGCGCACCGGCTACCGCCAGGGCTACCACGGCTGCGAGGACTACGCCCCGCTGGGCTGAGCCCCCAGCGGTTCAGCGGCGGGCGCGGCGGGACTCGCGCACGACCAGCGCCACGATCACGCCCACGCCCACCACGATGGCCACCAGCACGGCCACCTGCAGCACGCCGCCCCGGTCCCCCGCCTCGGTGGGCTCGGCCCCCGAGTTGGGCCGGGGGATGATGCCGTCCACCGGCCCGGGCACGGTGCTGGTGGTGGTGCCGTCGCCCCCCTCCTGGCCGGTGGCGGCCGGAGCGGGGGCGAGCAGCACCAACGCCACCAGCAGCAGCCCGGCGACGAGCGCCAGTCCCCTCGGGGCGCGTCGCCGGGGCATCCGGATCAGGCCGGCGGCGTGTAGCCGGCGGGGAGCAGGATCGACTTGGTCTCCAGGTAGGCGGTCAGGCCCTCGGGCCCCAGCTCGCGGCCCACGCCCGACGCCTTGAATCCCCCGAACGGGTTGCGGAGGTCCAGCGTGCCGAACTGGTTGATGCCGTAGGTGCCGGTGCGGACCTGGCGGGCCACGTCGAGGCCGGCCTCGACGTCGGTGGTCCACACCGAGCCGGACAGACCGTAGTCGCTGTCGTTGGCGATGCGCACCGCGTCCTCGGGCCCGTCGTAGCCGATGACCGCCAGCACCGGGCCGAAGATCTCCTCCTGGGCGATGGTCATGCGGTTGTCGACGTCGACGAACAGTGTGGGCTCCACGAACCAGCCCTTGTCCAAGCCGGCCGGGCGGCCGCCGCCCACGGTCAGCGTGGCGCCCTCGGACTTGCCCTTCTCGATGTAGCCCAGCACCCGCTCGCGCTGGCGCTCGGCCACGAGCGGACCGACCGCCACCGTGGGATCGGCCGGGTCGCCCACGGTCTGAGCCTTGACCGCCTCGGCCACCGCCTGCACGACGTCGTCGTAGCGGGCCCGGGGGGCGAGGATGCGGGTCTGCGCGATGCAGGCCTGGCCGTTGTTCATCAGCGCCGACGGCATGAGCATGGGGATGGCGCTGGCCAGGTCGGCGTCCTCCAGGATGATGGCCGCCGACTTGCCGCCCAGCTCGAGCGTGCAGCGCTTGAGCATCTCGCCGCAGATGGCGCCCACCTTGCGGCCCGCGGCGGTCGACCCGGTGAAGCCGACCTTGTCGACGCCGGGGTGGCGGACGATGTACTCACCGATCTCGCGGCCCGCGGGCAGGATCGACACCATGCCCTTGGGCAGCTCGATCTCGTCGAGGATCTCGCCCAGGATGTAGCCGTCGAGCGGGGTCTCGGGCGAGGGCTTGAGGATCATCGGCGCGCCCGCGGCCAGGGCCGCACCCAGCTTCAGGGCCACGATGAACAGCGGCACGTTCCACGGGATGATGCCGGCGGACACGCCCACCGGCTCCTTGCGCACCAGCACCGGGCCCAGCGCCCCGGGGCGGATCTCCTCGAGCGGGAAGGTCTCGGCCAGGTCGGCCCAGCCGTCGAGCGCCATGGTGGAGCTGAACACCTGGCCCATGAGCGACCAGCTCGACGGGGTGCCCATCTCGGCGGTGAAGACGTCGGCCAGCTCCTGCGAGCGGGCCTGGATGGCCTGGGACAGCCGGCGCACGGTGGCGGCCCGCTCGGCCCCGCTCAGCTGCGGGTAGGGGCCGGCCAGCGCGGCCTTGGCCGCCTCGACCGCCCGGTCCACGTCGCCCTCGGCCGCCTCGGGCACCCGCGCGATGACCTCCTCGGTCGTCGGGCTGATGACCTCGATGACGTTCGAGGTCGACGGCGCTGCCCACTCGCCGCCGATGTAGAGCGTGTCCTTGGTCTGCATCAGCCCTCCCGACCGAAATATGAGACTCTGTCAGGCATCGTGCCACGCCCGGCGCCACCAGCGCCCATGCGGGCGTCGGCGCTCGAACACGATCATGTTCTGGCGGTACCACCAGGCCACGTCCTCGTCGGCCGCGAACTGCTCCCGCCACGCGACGTCGGCCCGGAACCCGGCCCGGACGAAGCGCTCGATCCAGTAATCGTGGGGCTGCTCGTTGATGTGGTCGGTGCCGCCCTGACCGGGGACGGCGGCCGAGAACAGGATGCGGTCGGCCAGTCCGGCCAGGTCTGCCACCAGGGTGCCGGCCGAGGCCGCAGGCAGGTGCTCGGCCACCTCCAGGCACACCGCGAGGTCGTAGCGCCCGAGGGCGGGTAGCGGCTCGCGCAGATCCCAGGCCACGTACCGGTCCACCAGGCGGCGCTCGGGCCGCACATATGCCCCGTCGACGCCCACCGCGGGCACTCCCTCGGCCTCGAACACCGCGGCCCAGATGCCCTCGCCGCAGCCCACGTCGATGACGCTGGCCGGGCGCCAGCCGGCGACCGCCACCGGCACCACCCGGCGGGCCGACGCCACCGACGTCGCCTCTACGTCGACGAAGAAGGCGTCGTTGTACGGGCCCTCGCTCATTGCTGCACGAACGGGGTGAACGCATCGAGCACGTCCGGGTTGGCCAGGCTGCCCCGGCTGGCGGCCCGGTCGGGATCGGCGCCGCCGAGGATGCGCTTGACCGGCACCTCCAGCTTCTTGCCCGACAGCGTGCGGGGCACGCCCGGCACCTCGTGGATCTCGTCGGGCACGTGGCGGGGCGACAGCTCGGTGCGCAGCGCCGCCCGGATGCGGTTCCGCAGCGCGTCGTCCAGCGGGACACCGCCCGCGGGAGTGACGAACAGCAGCAGCCGGCCGGGACCGCCTCCGGAATCCTCCAGGTGGACCACCAGGCTGTCCGCCACCTCCGGCAACGCCTCCACCACCGAGTACAGCTCGGCGGTGCCCATGCGCACGCCGCCCCGGTTGAGGGTAGCGTCCGAGCGGCCGGTGATCACGCAGGCGCCGTCGGCGTAGAGGGTGATCCAGTCGCCGTGGGTCCACACGCCCGGATGGTCCTCGAAGTAGGCGGCGCGGTAGCGGGAGCCGTCGTCGTCGCCCCAGAACCGCACCGGCATCGACGGCATGGGCGCGGTGATGACCAGCTCGCCCTGCTCGCCCACCACGGAGTGGCCGGCCTCGTCGTAGGCCTCGACCCGGGCGCCGAGGTAACGGCAGGAGATCTCCCCCGCCCGCACCGGCACCAGCGGGCAGCCGCCCACGAAGGCGGTGCACACATCGGTCCCGCCGCTGATGGACGAGAGCAGCAGGTCGGGCCGGACCGCGTCGTACACCCACTCGAAGCCCTCGGCGGGTAGCGGCGCCCCGGTGGAGCCGACGCCCCGCAACGCGGCCAGGTCCGCCTCGGCCGACGGCACGATCCCGGCCTTGCGGCAGGCCAGCAGGAACGGGGCCGAGGTGCCGAAGAAGGTCACGCCCTCCTCGCCCGCCATGCGCCACAGCGCCCCCAGGTCGGGATGGCCGGGGTCGCCGTCGTAGAGCACCGGCGTGGCCCCCACCAGCAGGCCCGAGACCAGGTAGTTCCACATCATCCAGCCCGTGGTGGAGAACCAGAAGAACCGGTCGCCGGGCCCCAGGTCGGCGTGCAGGGCGAGCACCTTGTGGTGCTCGACGAGGATGCCGCCGTGCCCGTGGACGATCGCCTTGGGCAACCCGGTGGTGCCCGACGAGTACAGGACGTAGAGCGGGTGGTCGAAGGGCACATCGCTCATGGCCTGGGCCGCGGGCTCGGCCAGCAGCTCGTCCCAGGTGGTGGTGTCGTCCAGCCGGGCATCGGGGTCGAGGTAGGGCACGGTCACGGCGGCCCGCAGCGACGGCAGGGCCTCCCGGATGGCCGCCACCTCGGCCGCCCGGTCCACCACGCGGGCGCCGTAGCGGTAGCCGTCCACCGCCAGCAGCACCGCGGGCTCGATCTGGCGCAGCCGGTCGACCACGCTGCGGGTGCCGAACTCGGGGGCGCACGACGACCACACCGCCCCCAGGCTGGCCGCGGCCAGGAGGGCGACGACCGCCTCGGGGATGTTGGGCAGGTAGGCGGCTACGCGGTCGCCGCGGCCCACGCCCAGGCGCTCCAGTCCCGCCCGGCAGCGGGCCACCTGGTCGGCCAACTCGGCCGGGCTCAGCTCGACCCGGGGCCGGGACTGCGACAGGCCCACGAGCGCCGGGCCCTCGGGCTCGGCCGCCAGGGCGTGGGCCGCATAGTTCAGCTCGACCCCGGGGAACCAGCGGGCGCCGGGCATGGGCGCGTCCGCCAGGGCCGCGCCCACCGGAGTGGAGGACCGCAGGCCGAAGTGGTCCCACACCGAGCGCCAGAAGCCCTCGAGGTCCTCGACCGACCAGCGCCACAGGGCGTCGTAGTCCCCCTCGGGGAACGACCGGCCCCGCTCCTCGGCCAGCCAGCGTAGGTAGCGGCCGATGCGGGTCGCCTCGCCCGCGTCCGGGGGCGGCCGCCACAGCACCCGCCCCCGGTGGTCGGTCTCGCCGGCGCTCTCGTCGTCCACGCCGCCACGGTAGGCCGGGCGCTCAGCCGGCGGGGACGACCTCGACGGTGCCGTGCATCCCGTGCTGGTAGTGGCCCGGGAGGTGGCAGGCGAACTCCACGGTGCCCGGCTCGTCGAACGTGTAGGTGGTCACGGCGGTGGCCCCCAGGTCGATCGTGACCTCGCCGGGGATCGACGGGTGGGAGGCCTCGGTGCCGCTCTCGTGGCGGGCGTGGACATCGGGCGGGCCCACGATCAGCTCGTGGTGGATGGGGTCGCCGTTGACCACCACGAAGCGGACCCGGGTGCCCTCGACCACCCGCAGGCTCGTGGGGCTGAACAGGCTGTGCTCGATGTCGAGGCGAACGGTGACGTCCCCGGGGCCCAGCGTCGGGGCGGTGGGGTCCACGGCGGCCGCGGCGAGCGCCCCGTAGGCGAGGCCGTTGACCGCCACCGCGGCGACCAGCGCCGCCGCCCCCGAGCGCCACCACCCGGTGCGGGTGGGGCGGGGTGCGTCCCCCGCGCCGGCTCCGGCCGCCGGCGCGGGGGCCGAAGGGGCGACCGCAGTCATGACGGATGCGGGCCGGTGCCCGCCAGCCGGTTGGTCCGGGTGCGGTCCCAGGCGAGGACGAGCACGCCCGCGGCCGCCGCCGCTCCCAAGCCCAGGGGCCAGAGGGCGGGGCCGGGGCGGTCGGGGATCAGCGGGACGGCCTCGGGCTCGCCCACGCCCGCGTCCACCAGCGAGGGCGTGACGCCGGGGGTGGCCGACACCGCCAGGTCGTAGTCCAGCTCCGCGGCCGGGGCCGACAGCGCCAGGTGCGTCAGCCACCCGGTCTCGGGCACCCAACCCATGCCGACGTCCGAGCGCAGGTCGTCGAGCAGGAGGTCGTTGGCGGCCTCGCTCACGTCGAGCGTCAGGCCGCTGCCGCCCGCCAGCAGCTCCGGCTCTGCCTCGGTGAGCAGGAACACGTCCGCCTCGACGTTCACGTCGTCGTCGAGGCCCAGCCCGAGGATGCGCACCGGGACCCACGGGTCGTCGGTGGGGATGGTGGCCATGATCGGGGTGCTGTCCCCCGCCGCCTGCCCCAGGTCGGCCGCCCGCGCCGCGTTGAAGCGGGCCGCCATGAACACCGGGCTGCGCTCGGCGTAGTAGTCGAGCACCTCGGGCGCGTCTGGCGTGAGCAGGAAGCCGTGGTCGGCCGCCCACTGCCCCACCTCGTCGCCCCCACCCCGCAGCACCGTGATGTCGAGCGCGTCGATCTGGGTCTCGAGGATGACGTCGGCGCTGGCCAGGGACTCGTCGGCGCTCTCGAAGGCGCCGCTCGCCTGCGGCTCGGGCGGGGTCACCTCCTGGACGAGGCGCTGGAGGGTCCAGTCCCCGGCCCGGGTCACCTCGGTGGGCACGTCGGGAAGAGGCACGATCGAGCCCACCTCCTCGCCCTCACCCGTGAACTCGAAGGCGGTCACGTAGTGCTCGATCCCCCCGTTGTAGACGGCGAGCGTGGTGGTCCTGACCAGCGCGATGGTGCCGTTCTCGCCCACGAGCCCACCGCAGGCGCCCGCGGGGCCTGCGCTCGCCAGCAAGGCCGGCAGCCCGAGCGCTGCCATGGCGATGATCTGCCGTCTCATGGCCCGTTCGACGGCGCGGCCCACCCGCCCGGTTCCCGGCCCGGCGGGCCATGATGGGCCCATGATCACCGAGGAGGACATCCGGCGGGTGGCCCTGTCGCTTCCGGCCACCAGCGAGAAGCCCTCGTACGGCCAGCCGGGGTTCCGGGTGAAGGACCGCCTGTTCGCCCGCATCCGGGAGGAGGGCGACGTGCTGGTGCTGTGGGTGGACGGCGAAGGCGAGAAGGAGGCGCTGATCGCGTCGGACCCCGCCAAGTTCTTCACCACGCCCCACTACGACGGCCATCCGATGGTGCTGGTGCGCTTCGGCGCGGTCGACGTCGACGAGCTGACCGAGCTGCTCACCGACTCGTGGTTCCAGCGGGCGCCCAAGCGCCTGGCCGACGAGTTCGACGCCACCTTCGGAGATGGCGGTCGGCCGGCATGACCCGCAGTGTGCGCCACAACCCCGAGGCGTCCCGCTACGAGCTGGTCGAGGACGGCACCGTGGTGGGCGTGGCCGACTACCGCCTCGACGGCGACGTGGCCACCTTCCCCCACACCGAGATCGTCGCCCACCGCCGCGGCGACGGGCTGGGCGCCGAACTGGTCCGGGCCGCCCTCGACGACACCCGGGCCCGCGGCCATCGCGTCGTGGCCCGATGCTGGTACGTCGCCGAGTTCATCGGCGAGCACCCGGAGTACGCCGACCTCCTGGCCTGAGCCTGATCAGCCGGCGGGCTCCAGCAGCACCACGGGGATGGAGCGCTGGGTGCGCTTCTGGTAGCCGTCATAGGCCGGCCAGACCTCGACGGCGCGCGCCCACCACGCCGCCCGCTCGTCCCCCTCGACCTCACGCGCCCGCATGGGCCGGCTCTCGGTGCCGTCCTGGAGCGTGATGTCGGGATGGGCCATGAGGTTGTGGTACCAGCCCGGGTTCTCGGGCGAGCCGCCTTTGCTGGCCACCGCCGCGTAGGTGCCGTCGTGCTCGACCCGCATGACCGCTGCCTTGCGCACATTGCCGCTGCGCCGGCCCCGCATGGTCATGACGATCACGGGCGCGCCCTGGATGGTCACCCCTTGGGTGCCGCCGGAGGACTCGTACTGGTCGATCTGCTTCGCCACCCAGTCCCACTGGCTCGGCACGTACTCGCCTTCGATCGCCATGGCCGTGAGTGTACGGGCGCCGGCGCTGCGACCCGAGTCGCTGGCCGGGGTGCAGGCCTGGCTGGACCAGGTCCCAGGGGCAGTCGCGCCGGCCAAGGGCGGCCATCAGAGTCTCAGGGCGGGCGATCGCTTTACAGCCGCAGCTCGTAGGCGGGGTTGAGCATGGCCAGGCGGTGGCGGTGCAGGCCGACGGTGCCCTCCACGACCATGCGGGTGCCGACATCCACGCCCGCCAGGCGGCGCCGGCCGAGGAAGACGACCGACAGCGCGGCGGTGCCGTCGTCCAGCACCAGCTCCAGGACCGGCGCGGCGTGCTGGGGCACCACCCGCAGGGAGCGGACCCGGCCGCTGACCCGCACCCGGTCGCGGTAGCGCACGTCCGCAATGCGGGAGCAACCGGGGGCGGGCGCCGCGCCCTCCCCGTTGCTGCGGGCCGCAGGGGTGGCGGCGAAGTCGGCCTCGCCCCCTCCGGAGGCCCGCGGCCCGGCCGCGGACGGCGCCGGGCCGCCCGCCGCCACCAGGGCCGACAGCGGCACCCGGGCGTCGTCGATGGTGTCGAAGTGGAACGGCACCGAGGTGACGTTGGCATGGGGCAGGCGCGACACCTCCTCCTGGATCGCGCCGGCCGTCCGGTCGTGCAGGATCCGGTGCCACAGCCCGTGGAACTTGCGATCCGGCAGCAGCACGCTGACTTCGGTCTCCCCGTCACTCAGCTCCCGGGCCACGGTCGTGACCGCGGTGCGGGTCAGGCGCCGGTCGGGGCACTCCACCAGCTCCAGCGGCACCCACTGCAGCCCCAGCCGGCTCCACTCGTCGGCCAGGTGGCGGGCCGCGTCGTCGTCCACCACGAAGTGCACGGCCCGGAGCTCGTCGGGGGTGAGGGTGCGGGCGTACTGGATGGCGCGGGCCGAGGCCAGGTCGAGCCGGTCCACGAACACCAGCACCACGTGCCGGCGCAGGATGGGGGCGGTGGCGGCGGCGGGCACGTCCACCTCGAGGTGCTTCGCCTCCCGCACGTACTGGTGGTTGAGCCGCAGGAAGGCGATGACCAGGACCGGCAGCACGATGAGGATGGCCCAGGCCCCCTCCGAGAACTTGGTGGTGGCGATGATGATCGCCACCAGCCCCGAGAGGATGGCACCGAAGCCGTTGATCACGACGCCCTTGCGCCAGCCCTGCTCCCGCTTGCGGATGTGGTGCTTGGTCATGCCCGACTGGGACAGCGTGAAGCCGGTGAACACGCCGATGGCGTAGAGCGGGATCAGCCGGGTGACCTCGGCGCCGGTCACGATGACCAGGAAGCCGGCCGTCGCCGCCAGGGCGATGATCCCGTTGGAGTACACGAGCCGGTGCCCGCGCTTGGTGAGCTGGCGGGGCAGGAAGCTGTCGCCGGCCTGGAAGCTGGCCAGCCGGGGGAAGTCGGCGAAGCCGGTGTTGGCCGCCATGACCAGGATCAGCATGGTGCCGGCCTGCAGCGAGTAGAACAGCGCGTCGCCGAGCGTGCCGTGGCCGTAGACGGCCTCGCCGATCTGGGCGATGACGGTGGGCGAGCCGTTCTCGAACGGCGTGACGTGGATGGCCGCCGCCAGGGCCGAGATGCCGAGGAACATGACGCCCAGCCCCGTGCCCATGATGACCAGGGTCTGGCGGGCGTTGCGCCACGCGGGCTTGCGGAAGGCGGGCACGCCATTGGAGATGGCCTCCACGCCGGTGACCGCGGCGCCACCGGAGGCGAAGGCGTGGAGCACGTCGAACAGCTTCACGCCCAGCAGCAGGCCCACGCCGGCCGCAGCCCCCCAGTGGATCTGGCCCGGGACGGGAGCGTCGAACTGGGGCAGATCGCCGGCGGCGTAGCGCCACGCGCCCCAGCTCAGCAGGATCGCCATGTTGACCATGAAGAAGTAGGTGGGCACCGCGAAGATGCGGCCCGACTCCTTCACGCCCCGGAGGTTGCCGAGGGCGATGAGGCCGATGAAGAACAGCGCGATCGGCACCCGGTACGGCACCAGCGCGTCGAAGGCGGACGTGAGGGCGGCGGTGCCGGCGGAGGCCGATACGGCCACGGTGAGGACGTAGTCGGTGAGCAGCGAGGCGCCCGCAACCTGGGCGACGGTGGGCCCGAAGTTGTCCTTGGTGACCAGGTAGGCGCCGCCGGCCGAGGGGTACTCCTTGATGGTCTCCCGGTAGGACAGGATCAGGAAGCCCAGCACCACGCACATGGCGATGGTGATGGGCACGACCAGCGAGAAGGCCACGAGCCCGGCCACCGGGATGAGCACGTGGAGGATCTCCTCCGTGCCGTACGCCGAGGACGACAGGTTGTCGGACGCGAACACCGCCAGCGCGGTGGGGTTGCCCAGGCGCTGGTGCTCCAGCTCCTCGCTGTGCAGCGGCTGGCCCAGCAGGCGGCGCTTCAGCCGGTACGAGGGCGGGTCCGGAGGCAAGGGGATGCCGGGCTCCGAGGGCACGGGACCAGGTGCCGCGGGCAGGCCCGGCGCCACTCGTTCGCGGTCTCCGGGCAAGGTCTCGATGGCCACGCTTCGACCCTAAGGTCGGCCCGACCGCGGTACGCGCTAAGGACGCGTCAATATTTCAGCGCCACTACCAGGGCTAACGTCCCCCGCGGTAGTGCCGCGGGGCCCGGAAGGAAGCGCCCTGGAAGGGCCGTCCCCGGCGCGAGGTCCAGCGCCACTGGACCGAGATGCGGCCTTCCACCCGGCGGGTCAGCCTGGGCACCGAGTGCTCCCAGCCGACCTGGGTCGCCCCGCCCATCACGTGCAGGTCCCCGCCTGCGGGAGCCAGGTCGTGGGTGGCCCCGCGGTCCTGCGCCTCGTGGGCGTAGCGGTTGGCCCGGGGCCGCAGCAGCCAGGGTCGCCGGGCGCCCAGGGTCAACAGCGCGATGAGCGTGTCGTCGAGCCAGCGCAGGTCGGTGTCGCGGTGGAAGGCCTGGCTGTCGCGCTCGTCGCGGTACCAGCCGAGGGCGAAGCCGTCGAGCGGCACCCGGTAGCGGCGGCGCAGGGTCTTCTGCGCCTCGATCAGGACGGGGTGCGGGGGCGTGGACCCGGACGGGTGGGACGAGCTCAGCCGGGGCTCGTCGATCCAGCGGTCGTAGCGGAAGATGCGGCCCTGGTTCCAGCGGTCCTGGCCGGCAACCGCGTCATAGACGGCCTCGTGCCCCACCAGCCATCCTCGGGCCACGTCGACCCACGAGCGGTCGTCCAGCCACAGGCGCTCGAACTCGACGTCCCCGCGGATCTGCGGCTCGTCACCCACGAGCCCTGACGGTAGGGCAAGATCGCCTCGTGCCTCCGGAGGAGATCTACACGCACGGCCACCACGAGGCGGTGCTGCGCTCGCACCGCTGGCGCACCGCCGAGAACTCGGCCGCCTACCTGCTCCCCCATCTGCGCCCCGGCCTCGACCTCCTGGACGTGGGCTGCGGCCCCGGCACGCTGACCACCGACCTGGCCTCCCGGGTGGCGCCCGGCCGGGTGGTCGGCGTCGATGTGAACGAGGGCGTGGTGGCCGAGGCCGCCGAGCACGGGCGCACCGAAGGTTCGGCGGTCGAGTGGCTGGTCGGCGACTTCCGCGAGCTCGACCTGGGCTCCGACGGCTTCGACGTGGTGCACGCGCACCAGGTCCTGCACCACCTGCGGGACCCGGTCGGCGCGCTGGCGGCCATGGCGGCCCGGGTGCGCCCCGGGGGCCTGGTGGCGTCACGCGAGAGCGACTACTCGGCCATGTTCTGGGCGCCGCCCGACGAACGCCTCGACGCCTGGATGGCCATGTACCAGGCCGTGGCCCGGCGCAACGGGGCTGAGCCCTCCGCCGGGCGCCGGCTGCTGGCCTGGGCCCGGGAGGCAGGCCTGAGCGATGTGACTTTCACCACCTCGACCTGGACCTTCGCCACGCCTGACGACCGGGCCTGGTGGGCCGAGATGTGGGCCGAGCGCAGCACCGCCACCAGCCTTGCGTCCCAGGCCAGGGACTATGGCGTCGCCACCGGCGACGAGCTCGCCGCCATCGCCGAAGGCTGGCGGGCCTGGGCGGCGGACCCGGGCGCCACCTTCACCGTGGTCCACGGGGAGATCCTGGCCCGGGTTTAATGAACCGATGAGTGGAGCTCTCGGACTGGACCACCTGGTGCTCGTCGTCGGCGACGTGGAGCGGACGCTGGACTGGTACGGCCAACACGCGGGGCTGGCCGGCGAGCGGGTGGACGAGTGGCGCCGGGGCGAGGTCATCTTCCCTTCGCTGCGCATCGACGAGGCCACGCTGATCGACGTGGTGCCCGGCCTGGGCGATCCGGCCGAGCGCGGCCATCTCGACCACATCTGCTTCGTGGTGGAGCGCCCGCACCTCGACCGCCTGGCCGCCGAGCTGGAGATCGTCGACCAGGGGCCCCGCTGGGGGGCACGGGGCGAGGCCGAGTCGATCTACGTCCGTGACCCCGACGGGCTGCTGGTGGAGTTCCGCAGCTATCCCACATGAGGGTCGGGCTCGTCCTCGGCGGGGGCGGCGTGGTCGGCATGGCGTATCACGCCGGCGCGCTCGCCGCCCTGGAGTACGACCTCGGCTGGGACCCGCGCTCGGCCGACGTGGTGGTGGGGACCTCGGCCGGCTCGGTGGTGGGCGCCCTGCTTCGCCGGGGCGTCCCCGCCTCGGACCTGGCCACCATCGCGGTCGGGGCCGAGCCGCGGTCCAGCCCGCCCGGCGTGGTGCGGGCCCTGCGCGAGCAACCCGAGTTCCCTCCCGTCCGGCTGACCTCGCTGTTCATCCGCCCGCCGCGGCTGCCGAGCCCCGCCCTGGTCACGGCCTGGCTACGCCGGCCGTGGCGGCTCGACCCGGTCAGCGCCGTGGCCAGCGTCATCCCCGACGGCCGGCTGGACCTGGCCGAGCAGGCGGGGGCGCTCGAGGAGGTCCTGGGCTCGCCCTGGCCAGACGCCGAGCTCTGGGTGTGCACGGTGCGCAAGCACGACCTGCGCCGGATCGTCATGGGCCGCGACCTGACGCCCCGGCTGGCGGCGGCGGTGGCCGCGTCGTGCGCCATCCCCGGCTATTTCCGCCCGGTGGACATCGACGGCGTGGCCTACATCGACGGCGGGGTGCGCTCCCCCACCAACGCCGACGTGCTGCGGCGGGCGAACCTCGAGCTAGCCGTCATCCTGTCGCCCATGTCGGGCCGGGCGCTGCCCTCGCCCAGCGTGGGCAGCCTGGTCCGCCGCCATGCGCGGGGCAAGGTGGAGGCCGAGCGGGCCAAGCTGGAGGCCGCGGGCATCGCCACCCTGCTCATCGAACCGGGGCCCGGGACCATCCAGGCCCTGGGCCAGGACTTCATGAGCCACTCCCGGGTCGAGCAGATCGTGGGCACCGCCTTCCTCGACACCGGTGAGCAACTGCGCCTGCCCCGGGCCCGTGACCTGGTGGCCGGCCTGGTAGCAGAAGGTCGCCCGCCCGCATCCGGATAATCGTCCCCAGATATTCCTTGCAAAGTACTCGAAGTCGTATATTCTCGACGCATGGTCTCGCGTTCGCGCCACAACCCGCTGGCGCTGGCGGTGCTCGCCTGCCTGTACGAGCGCCCCATGCATCCCTACGAGATGGCGCAGACCCTGCGCACCCGGGCCAAGCACGAGAGCATCCGGCTCAACTACGGATCGCTCTACAGCGTGGTCGAGAGCCTGGAGAAGCGCGGCCTGGTCGAGGCGGTCGCCACCACCCAGGAGGGCCGCCGGCCCCAGCGGACGGTGTACGGCATCACGGAGGCCGGCAAGGTCGAGATGACCGAATGGCTGGCCGACCTGGTAGCCGTGCCCACCAAGGAGTACCTCCAGTTCGAGGCGGCGCTGTCGCTCATCCACGGCCTGCCGCCCGACGAGGCCGTGCAACTGCTGCGCCAGCGCGCCGACGCCCTCGACCTCCGCCTCGACCAGTTGGAGGCGTCGAGCGACAGCGCCGAGAAGCGGGGCATCCCCCACCTGTTCCTGATCGAGAACGACTACGTGATCGCGCTCTTGCGCACCGAGATCGAGTTCACCCGCCGGCTGGTGGCCGACATCGAGTCCGGGGAGATCGACGGGCTCGACGAGTGGCGCAGCTGGTACACGCCCGAGACCCGAGGAGACGAGTAGATGCCTGCCCCCACATC
>JBKPRV010000166.1:0-17517 GCA_046734715.1 Actinomycetota bacterium
GTTCGCGTCGGCCACCGGGGTGCTCATCGTGCTGCTGCTGGTGCCGGGTGGGCTGGGTGGCGCGCTGTTCCGGGCCCGGGACCTGGGCGCGGCGGCGCTGGGCCGGCGCCGGGGCATCACCGCGGGCGCGCCGCCGGAGGAGCCCCTGACCCCGCCCGCGCCGATCGACCAACCCGCTCCCGTGACGATCCAGCCCGTGGCCACGGGAGGGGCGGTATGAGCTGGCTGCAGGGAGTGCGCCACCCCGTTCACTGGCTGAACGAGACCGCCGGCGACGGCCCCATGGCGGCGCTGCTGGTGCTGTTCGGCATCAACGCGGTGGACGAGCTGGCCCGGGTGGCCATCGCGGTGTCGGGCCCGACCATCGCCGACTCGTTCGGCGTGGGTGTCAACGGCGTGGCCGTGCCCTTCGTGCTCGCGTTCGCGGCGGCGCTGGGCCTGGCCGTGCCCATCGCCACCTTCGCCGACCGCGGCAACCGGGTGCGGCTGGCCCTGCTCGGCGGCATCGTGTTCTCGATCTTCTCGGTGTTCGTGGGCCTCGCGTGGACCGTGTGGGTGTTGGCCATCGCCATGGCCGGGATGCAGGTCGGCAAGGCGTTCATCGAGCCGTCCCACACCTCCCTGCTGAGCGACTACTTCCCGGTCGACCGGCGGCCCCGGGTGTTCGCCTTCTACCGCGGCGGGAACGCGCTCGGTGCGCTGGTGGGCGGCATCGCTGTCGGGTACGTCGCCGAGGCACTGGGCTGGCGCGCCCCGTTCTTCGCCTTCGCCCTGCCGATGCTGATCCTGGTGGCGGCCGGTGCCCGACTACCCGAGCCCCGCCGCGGCCTCCAGGAGCAGCGCCAGGGCGGAGCCGAGCGGGAGGCGCTGGCCCTGGAGGAGGCGCCGCCGTCGCTGGCCGAGGCGTGGCGCATGTGCTGGCAGGTGGACAGCCTGCGGCGCATCTACCGCACGCTGCCCTTCCTGACCCCGGCTCTGATCGGCTTCGCGCTGTACGGGTCGTTCGCTTACCGCGACATCTTCGGCCTCGACACCGCGGCCCGCGGCTGGGTGATCGGCCTGGTGGAGGGGCCGTCCCAGCTGTTCGGCCTGATCGTGGGCACCCGCCTCGCCTCGCGGGCGTTCGTGGACGGGCCGGCGAAGGTGTTCCACCAACTGGCCCGGGCGCTGCTGGTCGTGGCCGTGGCCGCCGGGGTCTTCGCCGCCGCTCCGGTGGCGGCGGTGGCCATCGCCGCCAACGTGGTGGTCAGCGCAGGCCTGGCCTTCGTGGTGCCCGGCCTGTTCGCCACCCTGTCGCTGGTGCTGCCGCCCCGGGCCCGGTCGACCGGGTTCGCCCTGGCCTCGGTGTTCGTGCTGGCCGGGTTGCTGACGTTCCCCGTGGTCGGCCTGATCGCCAACTCGTTCGGCATGCGCTGGGGCATCGCGGTGCTGGCGCCGGTCCTGTTCGTCGGGGGCCTGGTGGTGGGCTCGGCGGGCGACCTGGTGACCCGGGACATCATGCAGGTGTGGGCGGCGGCGGCCACCCGCACCCAAGCCCTCGCGGCCAAGGCCGAGGGCCGGTCCACCCTGCTGCTGGTCCAGGGCCTCGACGTGTACTACGGCGACGTGCAGGTGCTCGCCGACGTCGGCATCGAGGCCGCCGAAGGCGAGATCGTGGCGCTGCTGGGCACCAACGGCGCGGGCAAGTCCACGCTGTTGCAGGCCATCGCCGGGCTGGTCCCCGCGAGCAAGGGCGCGGTGATCCTCGACGGGCGCGACATCACCTATGCGCCTGCGCACGAGGTCGCGCCGCGCGGCGTGGCCCTCGTCCCCGGGGGCTGGGCCACGTTCCCGTCGCTCACCGTGGCCGACAACCTGCGGGCCGCGGGCTGGGCGCACCGCCGGGACCGGCGCGAGGCCGCGGCCCGGGTCGAGGACGTGCTGGCCATGTTCCCGCCGCTGCGGGACGTGCTGGCCGAGCCCGCCGCCAACCTATCGGGCGGCCAGCAGCACATGCTCGGCCTGGCGATGGCGCTGCTGGCTCGGCCCCGGCTGCTGCTCATCGACGAGCTCTCGCTGGGACTGGCGCCCGTGCTCGTGGACCGGCTCGTCGCCGCCGTGCGCGACCTGGCTCGCGGAGGGACCACGGTCGTGGTGGTGGAGCAGTCGCTCGACGTGGCGCTGACGCTGGCCGAGAGGGCCTACTTCCTGGACAAGGGCCGCGTCCGCTTCGAGGGCCGCACCGCGGATCTGAGGGACCGGCCCGACCTGCTGCGTGCGACATTCCTCGGCCAGGCGGCGGCGCCCGCCCGGCCGGCGGCGGTGACCGGCACGGTCGAGGGGGACGGCGACGGGGCGCCCGCCCTCGAGCTGACCGGGGTCAGCCGTCGCTTCGGCGGGATCAAGGCGGTCGACGAAGTCTCGCTGCGCGTCTCCCGGGGCGAGGTGGTGGGGCTCATCGGGCCGAACGGCGCCGGCAAGTCCACCCTGGTCGACATCGCCTCGGGGTTCACCCCCAGCGACGGAGGGTCCATCCGCCTGCACGGTCGCGACGTCAGCCACCTGTCGGCCAACGGCCGGGCCCGCCGGGGGCTGGGACGCTCGTTCCAGGCGGGACGGCTCTTCCCCGGCCTCACCGTCGAGACCTGCCTGGCCGTGGCGCTGGACCGCTGGGGCGAGGTGACGGACCCGGTGCAGCACGCGCTCCACCTGCCCGCGGCCTACGACGAGGAGCGGCGCGTGGCCCGCCAGGTCGACGAGCTGATCGACCTGCTGGCGCTGGGCCCGTACCGCCAGAAGTTCGTGCACGAGCTGTCCACCGGCACCCGCCGGGTGGTGGAGCTGGGGTGCGTCATGGCGCTCCGGCCCACGGTGGTCCTGCTGGACGAGCCGGCCAGCGGGCTGGCGCAGCGGGAGGTCGAGGCGCTGGCCCCGCTGCTGATGCGGCTGCGGGACCGGCTCGGCGCCAGCCTGCTCGTGGTCGAGCACGACATGCCGCTGGTCACCGCGGTGTCGGATCGGCTGGTGGCGCTGGAGGGCGGCCGGGTGGTGGCCGAAGGGACGCCCGGCGAGGTGCTGCGCCACCCCGAGGTGGTGGCCTCGTACCTGGGGACGAGAGGGGATCCGCTGTGCAGCCCATGATGACCGACCCGGACCAACGCGGGTCCCGAGGCAACCCCCTCGCCAAGTGGGGCCCGCTGGCGCTGATCGTCGTGCTGCTGGTGCCGGTGGCCGCCTTCGTGGTGATCGGCGGCAACGACGGGGACGACCCGGCCGGCGAGAACGCCGCGCCCGCGGCGGACGAGCTGGCGGAGGGCGCCCCCGAGCCCACCGGCCGCATGCCGATCACCTACGCCGAGGCCCAGGACACCGGCACGGTGGACGACTACGACTGGGGCGAGCGCTGCGACACCGACCAGGGCACCGTGCGCATCCCGACCGTGTACGCCTCGCCGTGCGTGCCGGTGTTCGAGGGCGACAACGGCGGCGAGACCGCCCTCGGGGTCACCGCCGACACGATCCGAGTCGTGCGCTACGTGCTCCAACCGGGCGCCCTGCCGAGCACATCGGGCCCGCTGGCGGCGGCGGCGGAGGATTCCGACGCGGAGCAGCACCAGACGATGCAGGACTTCCTCGACATCTACGCGTCGCAGGCCGAGCTCTACGGGCGCCGCATCGAGCTGGTCGACTACCACGCCACCGGCGCCGTCGACGACGTGGTGGCGGCCCGGGCCGACGCCGCCCAGATCGCCAACGAGCTCGAGCCCTTCGCGGTGCTCGGCGGGCCCGGGCTCGACGAGGGCGCCTTCGCCCAGGAGCTGGTGTCGCACCACATCCTGTGCCTGGACTGCGCCGGTCCCCTGCCCGAGGACATGCGCGCCGACCTGGAGCCCTACATCTGGTCGGCACTGCCCTCCGGCGAGCAGGTGCTGACCACGCTGGGCGCCTGGGTCACCCGCTTGGGCGAGAACGACACCGCCGAAGAGAACGTGGCCGAGTGGGCAGGCGGACCGCAACAGAACCAGCCCCGCAAGTTCGGCGTGATCCACTTCGACCAGGACCCGCCGATCTTCGCGGTCGACGAAGACGACATCCCCGAAGGCATCGACCTGATCGACTCCTACGTCCTCGACATCACCACGCTGCCCCAGCGGGCGCAGGAGCTGGTGGCGCGGTTCAAGACCGAGGGCATCACCACGGTGTCCTTCTTCGGCGACCCGTACACCCTGACCTTGCTCACCAACGCCGCCACCGAGCAGGGCTGGTTCCCCGAATGGGTGATCACCGGCACGGTGCTCACCGACACCAACACCTGGGCCCGCGGGTTCTCCCCCGAGCAGGTGGCGCACGCCTTCGGGATCTCGCAGACCGCGGCGGCGACCCCCCAGGACCTCCAGGAGCCCATCCGGCTCTACCGCTGGTACTTCGGGGGCGAGGACACGATGCCCCCGGCCACCACGGTCTACTCGCTGCTGAACTTCCCGGCTCTGTTCATCGTTCAGGGCGTTCACATGGCCGGCCCCGACCTCAGCGCCGACACGTTCGCCCGGGGCCAGTTCCGCATCCCGCCGGCGGGCGGCGGGCCCACCGTGGCCCAGGTCAGCTTCGGCAACTGGGGGCTGTTCCCCGGCCTGGGGACCGACTACTCGGCCATCGACGACGCCGCCGAGATCTGGTGGGACCCGACCGTCGAGGTGGAGGACGAGCTCGGCAACCCGGGGACCGGCGTGTGGCGCCGGGCGCATGGCGGCCAGCGCTTCGTCAACGAGGACGACGTGCCGGTCCCCGACCCCTTCGGCGACCCGGCCGACACGGTCACGGTGGTGGACGAGCTCCCGCCCGAGGACACGCCGCCCGACTACCCCGCGCCCCCTGGGTCACCGGCCGCGGGCTGAGCGAGACTCGAGCCCGTGGACCTGCACCCCTGGAACCGCGACTTCACCTGGCAGCCGGGCGCGCCCCCATACCGGACGCTGAGCCCGGCGCAGGCCGCTGCCTTCGACCGGGACGGCTTCCTGGTGCTGCCGGAGGTGTTCGACGCGGCCACCGTGGCCGAGGTGGTGGCCGACATCGACCGGTTCGAGGCCGAGGTCGACGTCTTCCTGGCGTCCCGGGCCAACCAGCGGATGCTGATCGCCGAGGCCGGCGCCATCACGTTCACCACCCACCTGGTGACCCGGTCCGAGCGGCTGGCCGCCTTCGCCCGCCACCCGTTCTTCACCGAGGTGTGCGCCGACCTGGTCGGCCCCGACGTCAACCTCTACTGGGACCAGGCCGTGTACAAGAAACCGGAGAAGCCACGGCGCTTCCCGTGGCACCAGGACAACGGCTATGCCTTCGTCGAGCCCCAGCAGTACCTGACCTTCTGGGTGGCGCTCACCGACGCCACGGCCGACAACGGCTGCCCTCGGGTGGCGCGTGGCCGTCACCGGCACGGCACCCTCGCCCACACCTACGTCGACCCGCTGGGCTTCGAGTGCTTCTCCGAGGTGGAGGACGTGGCCGTGGCCGCGGTCGCGGCGGGCGGCGTGGTGGTGTTCTCCAGCCTGACCCCGCACCTCACCGGCCCCAACCTGACCGGCGAGGTCCGCAAGGCCTACATCCTCCAGTACGCGCCCCAAGGTGCCGAGGTGTTGCGGGGCGACCCGTCCGGCGAGCCGACCGAGCGGGTCCCCGCCGACGACCCCGACCGCCAGTTCCCGGTCCTGCGCGCCGGGGTCGCGGTGTGACCCGACGGTAGTGACCTCGGGCCCTGGGCGGCGGGGCGTCGGGGGGGCATGCTGGGGGCATGCCAGAGGTACTGCGCTTCGGTTCCCTGCCCGTGTCGGTGCTCACCGGCGAACAGATCGTCAGGGTGGATCCCGGGGCGAGTTTGTGCGAAGCGGCGGACGTCATGACCGCGGCGGCGGTCGGGGCGCTGATCATGGGCGATGGGGACCCGCCCGCCGGCATCGTCTCCGAACGCGACCTGGTGAGCGCCCTGGCGGCCCGCAAGGACCCGGCCACCACCCGGACCGAGGAGGTGGCGCACACGAGCCTGGTGTGGTGCGACGCCGGCGCCACCGTCACCGAGGTGGCGGAGCTGATGATGGAGCAGTACGTACGGCACGTGCTGGTCGAGGACAAGGGCCGGCTGGTCGGCATCGTCTCGGCCCGCGACCTGTTGGGCGCCTACGCCTCCGAGGACCTCGACGAAGAGGAGCAGTGACCCCGGCGAGCCAGGACCCGCCATGGCCCGTGGCGCACGCCCATTCGACCACCCACGCGGGGTTGGAGCGTTAGCGTGTCCGGCGTGGGCATCGTCGACGACCTCCTGGCCAACCCGGGCATCTACCTCGGGATCGATCGCGAGACCGAACGAGGCGGCGACAGCGCAGCCAAGATCGTGATTACCCCTTTGCCGGGCGGGGCGGGTGTCACGCTGGACTACGAGACGTTCACTACGAATGCCGAGCGGGTCCGCGGTCATGCCGAGCACGCCGTGATCGGCCGCACCCACGGCGGCGGCGCCATCCTCGTCACCGGTCACATCCACGGCGACTCGGTCACCGTCCTACGCGAGCGCGAACCGGGCGTGTTCGTGATGGGCGATGAGCCATCCGCCTTTCCCGTGTCCATCACGATTTCGGTGCCTGAACCGGGCAAGCTCGTCCACAGCTGGTCGTACGGCGCGCCCGGCGAGGACCCGGTCGAGCGCGACCGGGCCGAGCTGACTCGATCCGCCTGACCGATCGGCGCCGTCAGCCGACAGGTGGAGACTCAGCGAAGTAGTGCGAGACGAACGCCACCACCCAGGTCGCTCACGGGTCACGGCGGCGGGGTATAGCTGGCGCATGGACTGGACGACACAGCTCCTCGAACAGCTCACGTTCCACTGGGAGCACCAGGCCCGACCCCGGCTGAACGGCCTCGGGGACGAGGAGTACCTCTGGGAACCGGTGCCGGGAGCCTGGAGCATCCGCCCCCGCGCCGAAGCCACCACGCCGCTGGCGGCCGGCGGTGGCGACCGCGTCATCGACTGGGCGTACCCCCAACCGGTGCCGGCCCCGGTCACCACCATCGCCTGGCGGCTGGCACACGTGAGCGTGGGTGTGTTCGGGGCCCGCAACGCCTCCCACTTCGGCGGCCCGCCGCTCGACTACTCCACCGTCGAATGGCCCGAGGGCGCGACCGGGGCCCTGGCGATGCTCGACGACGTCTACGGAGGCTGGGTCGACGGGGTGAAGGGCCTGGACGACGCCGGGCTGGCCCGGCCCTGCGGTCCCGCCGAGGGCCCGTTCGCCGACTACCCCATGGCCGTGCTGATCCTCCACATCCACCGGGAGGCGATCCACCACCTGGCCGAGGTGGCCCTGCTCCGGGACCTCTACGGCCACTCGGCCACGAGCTGATGGCGGCCCGCGTCGATCTCACGCTCGACTGCGTCGACGGCGCCCGCCTGGCCGAGTTCTGGAAGCTGGCCCTGGGCTACGAGGACGAGCCGCCACCCCCGCCCTTCGCCACCCGGGAGGAGTGGCTGGCCAGCTACGGCGAGACGGGCGAGGGCCCGGCGGCCGCGTGGCTGCACGACCCGGCCGGGATCGGCCCCCGGCTGTCGCTGCTGCCGGTCCCCGAGCCCAAGGTGGCGAAGAACCGCCTGCACATGGACGTGCGGGTGGCGGGCGAGGGATCGCCGTCGGAGCGCTGGGCCCGCATCCGCGCCATGGTCGACCGGCTGACCGAGGCGGGGGCGACCACGCTCGCCACCTTCGAGGGGCACCACGTCGTGATGGCAGACCCCGAAGGCAACGAGTTCTGCGTGGCGTGACCCGTGCGCCCTCTCAGGGCACCTCCTGCAGCACGAAGACGTTGCCGTCGGGGTCACGAAAGTCGGAGAACGAGTTGAACTTGCCCCGCTCGGGATCGGGGCCGGGCTTGCGCTCACCGTTCTCATAGTGGAACACGTCGCTCACCTCGATCCCGGCCTCGCTCAGCTGCTTGTGGGCGGCGACGATGTCGGACACCACCAGGTGGATCCCGCGAATGGACCCGGGGGCCATGTCGTGGCCCAGCCCGTAGCCGATGGTGATGGAGCAGGCCGACCCGGGCGGGGTGAGCTGCACCACGCGGAAGCTGTCGCCCATCTTGTGGTCGACGTCCACGTTGAACCCGGCCTTCTCGTAGAACGCCTTGGACCGGTCCACGTCCGACACGGGAACGATCACGAGCTCGACCTTCATGTCCACAGTGCACTCTCCTTCGTCGTAGGGATGTGCCACCTGTAACGGCGGGGGCGGCAAGAACTCATCGCGCTCGGTTCACAGCTCCCGCGGCACGAACTGGTACCACCATTGCTCCGGCGGACCATCGTCGACCAGCACGTAGAGGCCCTCGGTCTCCTCGACCTCGAGCGGGGGCGGGTAGCGCACCAGCCGGCTCCGCGACGGTCCGCCCTCGCAGCGGATCAGCATGCGCTCGCCGTGCTCGACCAGGGCGCTACTCCCCCGCCGGCCCGGCCTCGCGGCGCATGACCACGTCCCGGGACCGCACCTTGACCTCGGTGAACCCGGCCTGGTCGTACATGGCGCGGCGGCCGCGGAAGTTCCGCTCGCCCGGTGCGTCGAAGTTGGGCGGGTAGGCCTCGACTGCGTCCAGACCGCGGGCGGGGACATCGGACAGCACCCGGTCCAGCAGCTGCCGGGCCAGGCCGTGGCGCCGGTAGGGCGGGGCGATGACGAAGCAGGCCACCGCCGCGGTGCGGCCGTCCGCCTCATCCCCCCGACGGAACAGGGCGGTGTCGCCCCGCCGCGCGGCGTTGACCCAGCCGGCCGGGCGCTCGTCCACGTAGGCCAGGTAGCCGAAGGCCTGGCCCGCCCGGAAGAGGGCGATCATCTCCTCCCGCCGGTCCCGCCAGTGGTGGAGCTCGGGCGGCGGCTGGTGGGGGTCCCACTCGTGGGGCTCCAGGCAGTAGCACGCCGAGTTCTCGGGGATGCCCACGTTGCCGTCGAAGTCGAAGAACGCCAGCCAGTCGTCGAGCCGGTCCTCGGTGACGGGATGGATCTCGACCTCGCCGAGCTCGTCGAGCCGCTCGGACCCGCCGGTCATGCGGGCCAAGCCCTCGAAGTAGTTGCGCACCGCCATGTCGGGGTAGGGCACCTCGTCGGGGTGCTCGGCCCGGACGTGGGCCAGCCCGGCATACCCGAACGCCCCCAGGTCCTCGGCCTCGATCGTCTCCCCGCAGACGTGGCACGGCTTGGAGAACATGACGCGACGCTACGCCGCGAGGAACGATGGGGCCGTGCGGCTCCCCGTGATGCCCCCGATGGCTCCCATGCTGGCCAAGCCGGTGGGGGCCATCCCGCCCGGGCACTACTACGAGCCGAAGTGGGACGGCTTCCGGTCCATCGTGTTCCGCGACGGCCGCGAGGTGGAGATCGGCAGCCGCAACGAGCGCCACATGACCCGGTACTTCCCGGAGCTGGTGGTGGCGTTCCGGGCCAACCTCCCCGAGCGCTGCGTGGTCGACGGCGAGATCGTGGTGGCCGACGCCGACCATGACGGCCTCGACTTCTGGGCCCTCCAGCAGCGCATCCATCCGGCCGACAGCCGGGTGCGGATGCTGGCCGAACGCACCCCGGCCAGCTTCGTCGCCTTCGACCTGCTGGCCCTGGACGACGACGATCTGACCGGCCGGCCGTTCCGGGACCGGCGCGCCGCGCTGGAGCGGACCCTGGCCGACGCGGAGCCGCCGGTCCACCTCACGCCGATCACCCAGGACCTCGACGTGGCCCAGCGCTGGTTCGAGCTGTTCGAGGGGGCCGGGCTCGACGGCCTCATCGCCAAGTCGGGCGACGTCACCTACCAGCCCAACAAGCGGGTCATGGCCAAGGTCAAGCACGTGCGCACCGCCGACTGCGTGGTGGCCGGCTACCGGGTGCACCGCAGCACCCGGGAGGCGGTCGGCTCGCTGCTGCTGGGGCTGTACGACGACGGCGGGGAGCCCGGCATCCCCGACGAGTTCCGGGGCGAGCACGAGGGCCCGGCGCTGGTGTCCGTGGGCGTGGTGGGGGCCTTCCCCATGGAGATGCGCCGCCGGCTGTACGTCGAGCTGCAACCGCTGGTCACGGACTTCGAGCACCACCCGTGGAGCTGGGCGGCCGAAGCCTTCATCGAGCGCGGGGCCCGGGGCGAGGGCACCCGCTGGAACGGGCGGCAGGACATGTCGTTCGTGCCGCTGCGGCCCGAGCGGGTGGTCGAGGTCCGGTACGACTACATGGAAGGGTTCCGCTTCCGCCACACCGCGCAGTTCATGCGCTGGCGGCCCGACCGCGACCCCGCTTCCTGCGGCTACGAGCAGCTCGACCGCCCCGTCCGCTACGACCTCGATGCCGTGCTCGCGGGGCAGGTCCGGTGACGGCCGGCCCGCCCCGGCTGGCGGCGACCCCGGCCCGCGGGTCAGGCTGCGGACGATGGCACGAATCGCCGTGCGGCGGACCTTCGATGTGGCGGTGCCCCGCCGGGTGGCCTGGGACCGCCTGGCCGAGATCCAGCGCTGGCCGGAGTGGGCGCCCCACTTCAAGCGGGTGGAGGTCACGCCGCCGGGCATCTTGGGACCCGCCTCGGCGGGCGTGCTGCATATCCGCTACCTGGGCCGCAACACATTCCGCATGACTGCCTGGGACCCGCCCTCGGGCTGGGAGTGGTCCGGCGGGCTGCCGGGAGTCCACATCCTGTACGACCACCGCTTCGTGGACGCGGGCGAGGACCTGACCACGATCACGTTCGCGGTCAGCCTCGAGGGCCCGCTGGCCGGCCTGATCCGCCCGGTGTTCTCCCGGATCTACGGTCGCCTGATCGACAGGGCCATCCCGCGCCTGCAGCGCTGGATCCTCACCTGATGGCCTGGACCTGCCCGGAGTGCGGCCGCCAGTTCCGCCGCACGCGGCAGTCCCACGAATGCTCCCCGGCCATGACCCTGGACGAGTACTTCGCCACCGGGCCCCCGCACGAGCGGCCGGTGTTCGAGGCGGTCATGGCGCATCTGGCCACGCTCGGCCCGGTGCACGTCGAGCCGGTGTCGGTCGGGATCTTCATCAAGCGCGACGGCAGCTTCATGGAGCTGCGCCCCATGGAGCGCTGGGTGGCGATGTCGTTCCCGCTCCGGCGGCGGGCGCAGCACCGGACCATCGTCCGCAAGGTGATGCAGTGGCACGGCCGCTATTACCACATCGCCAACGTCCGGCAGCCCGAGGACCTCGACGACGCCCTGCTCGACCTCATCACCGAGTCCTACGCGGATGCGTGACTACCAGGCCTGGCACGACGACTACGACCGGCCCGGCTCGACCCTGCACCTGCGACTCCTGGTGGTCCAGGACCTGATCGCCGGCGTACTGGACGAGGCACCGCCCGGGCCCGTCCGGATGGTCAGCATGTGCGCGGGCCAGGGCCGCGTCGTGCTGACCGTGGCGCGCCGCCACCGGCGCGGCGGCGACCTCGGGGGCCGGTTGGTCGAGCTCGACCCGGTCAACGTCGCCGCGGCCCGCGCCACCATCGCGGCCGCGGGCCTCACCCGGATCGAGGTCGTGGAGGGCGACGCGGGCTCCAGTGACGCCTACATGGGGGCGGCACCCGCCGATCTCGTGCTGGCGTGCGGCATCTTCGGCAACGTCAGCGACGAGGACATCCGCACCACGGTCGGCTTCCTGCCGGCGCTGTGCGCCCCGGGCGCGACGGTGCTGTGGACCCGCGCCCAGCGCGAGGACGGGATCGTGCCCACCATCCAGGATTGGTTCACCGCCACCGGCTTCGAGCCGCGGGCACTGGTCACGCCCCCACGGGTGCCCTTCGGCGTGGGCGCCGCCCGCTTCACCGGGACCCCGGCGCCGCTGCGACCGGGCGTCCACCTCTTCAGCTTCGTGCGCTGACCGTCAAGCGTCGGGGATGCCGTGGATCTGCGGCTTGATGTCGATCACGGGTGTGCCGTCGAGCGCCTCGAGGTCGCGCACGCGCAGGCGCGCGCCCTCCCGCGCCACCAGCTCCACCAGGTGGAGGCCGATGGGGTTGGGGCGGTCGGGCGAGCGGGTGGCGAACACCCCGACCTCGGGGTTCTCGGGATCGTCCCGCGGCCGGGTGCGCAGCACGTCGCGCGCGGCGCGGTCCAGCCAGGTGAGCACGATCACGCGCTGGCCGACGGCGATGCCGTCGAGCCCCGCCACCACTTCGGGGACGATCTCGATCCACGCCTCCGGTGAGCCTTCGAACCCCTGCTTGGGCGCGGACGACGGGTCGGTGAGCGGGGACTCGACCCGCCCTATGGGCTGCAACTCCATGACCGACATCATGAGCTCAACCGACGACGGCACCAACCGACGACGGCGCGACCCGAACCTCGGGGCTACCGCACCGGGACCGCGATCGTGGCTACTCTCCGCTCAGGCGAGCAGACCATGGGAGCGGGCCCAGTGGTACACGATCTGGTCGGCGTCCATCGGGACGTCGCCCCACGGCAGGTAGAACTGCTCGCCGTCGATGTCCAGGGTGGGCAGCTCGTCCTTCCAGTCCTGGAACTCCGGCGAGCTCTCGACCTGCTCACGTATCTCCGGCCGGGCTTCGAGCTCTTGAGATTCGAGTGTCTCGTCGGACTGCCCCATCGGACGGATCACCTCACATGCTCACGTCTACGGCAATTTACTCAGGGAGTATCCCCATGGCCGATGCCACTCGAACCACGACTCTGGCCGCCCAGACCTTCGAGGAGACGCCACACCTGCGCGAGCAGGCGGAGGAGTCGCCCAAGCTGGAGCAGCTGCGCAGCTCTGCCCGCAGGGTGACCCTGGGGACCGATGGCGGCGAGACGTACTACGTCCTCGAGGGCGACCTGCTCTACGACGACGACGAGCTCGAGCTGCACGCCCTCCAGCAGGACGTGCGGGCCAAGGCCAAGGAGGTCGGGCTCACACCGGACGCGCAGAGCGGCCGCGAGGACGCCCTGGTCGTGGTGGCGCCCGGCGGCAAGATCGTGCGCTGGCGGCCCGGCAAGGTGCTCACCTACGCCGTCCTGCGCGAGAGCTTCCCCACCCAGGCCAACTACGACCTCGTGGTGGAGTCGGTGAAGGCGGCCACCCAGGCGTGGCAGGACACCTGCGGCATCATGTTCGAGCACCGCAGCGAGTTCGACGCCCACACCAACGTGTCGGCGTCGCCCGACGACATCGACGCGTCGCTGGTGTTCACCGTGCGCTACATCGATGGCGGCGGCCAGTTCATCGCGGCGGCCTTCTTCCCCACCTACCCGCCCGCCCGGCGCCGGGTGCTTATCGACCCGTCGTTCTTCGGCGACGACCTCACGTTCGACCGGGTGGGCGTGCTCCGGCACGAGCTGGGCCACACGCTCGGGTTCCGGCACGAGCACATCCGCAGCGAGGCCCCGGCGGCCTGCCCGGACGAGCCCGCGTACGACACGCTCAACCTCACCGACTACGACCCGCAGTCGGTCATGCACTACTTCTGCGGCGCAGTGGGCTCAAGGGAGCTGGCCATCACCGAGCTGGACCGGCTCGGCGCCCAGAAGGTCTACGGCCCGTCGCTCTCCGCGATGATGCTCGTCGACTGACTCTGGACGAGCCGCGCCGGCGACTCAGGCGCAGTGGTCCTGGATGACCTGGATCGGATGGCGGACCGCGTGGTCGGGGCGGGTGGGCACGGTTTGGCTGCAGAGCGGGCAGACCGTGCCGCCATCGACGTCTGTGCAGCCCAGCCGCAGCCGCCAGCCCGAGGCGCGGCAGATGTCCGCGTCGTCGGTACGGGACCTCGGGTGGCGGACACGCTCCCGGACGCCACGCAGGAGATCACCCATGGCGACGGTCCTTGTGAGCGTTCCCATTGCCGTTCCCGTTGCCGTTCGGGTTGGCCAGCGTGAGCGACCGGCGGGCCTCGCGGACACGCTCGATCGTGGTGAGCCGCCGCTCGAGGGCGGCGAGCCGGCGCTCATACGCCTCTTGCGCCACTCTGGCCTCGGCCGCGCTCACGACCGGGGCCAACTGGTCCTGCTTGGTCAGTTCCAGGCGGGCCAGGCGGTCATCGATCAGGGACAACCGCTCCGAACGGGTGTCGCCGGGCGCCCCGTGTAGACGGAGTCGCCCGGCGACATAAGTAAGTCCGGCCGCGATGCCGACCGCATAGAACGTCGCTCGCACAAACCGACCACCGCTCGGTCGGCCCCCAGACGTTGCGCGTGTCGGCGCCGTTGCTGGCTGAACCCCGGCGCCGCGAATGACGAACATGTCCCCATTCCTTTAGCGGCTCTTGTGAAACAGATCAGGACTGCGGTCTGCACGCTCTGGCGTACTGTCCACGTTGGTTGATCGTGCTCAGTATCTATCCGTACGGGTACGAACCGCAAGCACTTCCTGACGCTGTGTAGATACTTCAGGCGCCCTCGAACTCACCCTGGCGGACGCCGCCGAGGAAGGCTTCCCACTCACCGGGGAGGAACACGAGCATGGGCCCGTGGCCGTCCATCTCGGTGTCGCGCACGGCGACGCGGCCGTCCGCCGCGAAGCCGACCTCGACGCAGTTGTCGCCGCCGCTGGAGAGGCTCGACTTGCGCCAACCCGTGAAATCATCGTCACGGAGCATGATGTTCACCCTTTCTGGATTTCCCAACGGCCGGATCGGCACGTGGAGCTGAACAGCCCTGCCAAGGGTGACAGTACAGAAATGCGGTACGCGAAAGCCACGCTCCGCAGGTAAATTTCTGCCGACTGCGCGCTCAAAGTGATGTAGCGGACGCGTCCCGCCCCCAGATCAAGGGACTTCCTACTGAGCGCGCCAAAGCGAGCGCGCAGCGGAGCGCGCCCTTCGCCCAGAAGCGGCTGAAACCGCTAGACGCGGACGCCCTGGGCGTAGGTGATGAGCATCTCGAGGCTGTCCTGGGCCGGCTCCGACGCTTCTCGCAGCCGGTTGAACAGCTCTTCGTAGCGCTTCACGTGGTCTTCTTCGGTGAGGATCAGGTCGTCGGTGACCGTGTCGACCGCCACGACCGTGGGATCGTCCGGGTCGGCGAACGTGTAGATGGAGAACGCCGACCGAGGCATCGTGTAGCCCTCGATCTGCGCGTCGACCGAGAGGACCCGCACGCTGATCTTGGGGCTGCCGTTGACGGTGGCGGCGATGTGGTACAGCTGCGCCTGCATGACCTCGCGCGGCGCCGTGGACCGGCGGATGGCCAGCTCGTCGAGGATCACCTCGTACTGGGGCCCGCCCGGGCGCCGCAGCATGCGCTGCCGGCCGTCACGCCCGTCGGCCGCCTTGTCGAAGGCGAAGTTGATGGGCCCGGCCAAGTAGTCTGCCTCGCCCCGGAACCGCGTGAAGGCCGGCGTCTGCAGCAGGCCGGGGATGAACGTCATCTGGAACTCACGGATCGTCTGCGCCCCGGCCTCGAGGTTGGCGTAGAGGATCTGGCGCTCGCCCATGGCCTTGTTGGACTCCCACCAACCCCGCTCGCCCGCCTCCCGGGCGATGGTCATGATGCGGGTCCAGCGGTCATCGGTGATCTCGAGAGCGTCGAGTATCCGCATGACGTCGTCCAAGTCGACCACGTGGCCGTTCTCCAAGCGCGAGATCTGGGCACGGCTCTGCCCGATGCGCTTGGCGAGTTGCTCGTGGGTCAACCCGGCGTGAGTTCGCAGCGCTCGCAACTCGGCGGCGAGACGCAGACGACGTACGTAAGGACTGATCAAACCCCGCCTCCGGATACCAGCCGTTCCTCGTACACTACGTCATTTTGTACATGGCCGAAAGTTGTACACACGCGATCGCTGGACGCACCGCGCGAACCGCGGGCAAACGGAAACGGGACGTGGCCGGAGGATGACGAGTCGGCCTGCCGCGTCACCCGGTCGCAACACGCATGGAGGAACCGGACCCCGCGCCGGCGGCCGACGAGCTCCACAGGGTAGTAGGTGTAAAGCCCACAGAGCCCCGGCCACCTGGTGGTGACCGGGGCCCCTACGGGTCCGCCGCGATAAACGCGGTGGATGGTGCCGGTCAGGTGACTAGTCGAGCGGTGCCAGGAAGACGTTGTCCTCCAGATCGCCCCGCTTCACCTCGGTGTTGAGGGCGATCACGTCGCCCAGGTCGTGGCGGAAGTCGATGCCGTAGACGATACGGATGTTGGTCAGTGTCGGATCGTTGCCGAAGAAGAACCGGTCACCGTCCCGGAGGGCCTGGAACTGCTTGGTCCACAGCGCCCGCTGCGTCTCGCCGAACTCGGTGCCGGCGATGTGCTGCTCGGCCACCATGCCGGTGAAGGCATCGAGGTTGTTGACGGAGCCGTAGATGGCCTTGAGGCGGGCGGCCGTCGTCGTGCGACGGACGGCGGTGACGGTCTCTTCGTCGCCTTCCTCGGTCCCGGCCTGGAGGACATTGCCGTTGCGGTCCTTCAGGAGCACGAAGTCCAAGCTGTCCGGGTCGTTGATCTCGTTGCCCCGGGTCAGCTCGGGATCGAAGAACGGGAAGTTCTCGGTCGCCTCACCGGTGATGGCCGTGAATGAGCTCTTGGCCGGCAGCCCGAGGGCGGCACGCAGCTGGTTGTACGTCGGCATGCCGTGGTCACGACCACGCTCGATGTCGATCGCTCCGAGGTCGAGGACGCCCCGGAAGCACTCGGGCAGGGTGGGCCCGTCCAGGCACTCGGGGTTGCCCGAGACCGGGACCTGGAACAGCACGCTGCGGAGCTGGTTGTCGATCATCTCGTCGTTGCGGTACTCCCGCTCCGAGCCGATCCCCCGCAGCATCGGGCCGAGCTGGATCTGCTGGAGCAGCTCCGGGTTGAAGAAGGCCACGTTCAGCGGGATGACGAAGGTGATCGTGCCGGCGACCTCACCCGGCTCGATCTCGACGCCCTGGGCCTCGATGGCATCCAGAGTGGCCTGGCTGTAGCGGGCCTGGTCCGCCGCCACCTCGATCTCGCCATGGATCATCGAGTGGCCGCGGTAGCCGACCGTGGCGAACTCGTTGGTCAGGTTGGCGTTGACGTTGGGCTTGTACCCGTTATAGGCGGGCAGGTTGATGCCCAGCGTCGGGAGGAACTCGGTGTAGGTGATCCACTGCTGCGTGGCGATCACCACGCGGCGCGCGATGGCGAACTTCGTGTCCTGGCTCAGGATGATCGGCAGCGAGTTGACGATCCGGTTGTGCTCACGGGCGAACAGCGTGTGGGTCGCCGTCAGGGCGATGTTCTCGTTGGCCCGGACGTCACCGGCCACCCGGGCGGCGTTCGGAGTGCCCAGCAGGCGGCCGTCGACGGCCATCGTCGGGGCGCCCGCGGGGTTGCCCCGGGAGTCACGCCGCGGCAGGTAGTTGTTCGGCAGGAACAGCCGCGCACCGTTGTTGTTCGGGTTGCCGTCCTGGCTGCCTTCCCGCAGGAAGTCGAGCCGCTGGTCGGTGCCGCCGTAGACGGCCCAGGCGTCGATGTACGAGCTGACCGTGTTGGTCTGCTGGCGCGTGTTGGTGACGCCGGTGCCGGGCGAGGCCGCGGACCGGGTGAACGGGATG
>JBKPRV010000167.1:0-12694 GCA_046734715.1 Actinomycetota bacterium
CCCGCAGGCCGAGCCGCTCAGGTAGGCGGGGCCGGGGGCGGGGGGACCGGGGGCCGCGCGCCGGCCAGGGCGTCGGTCGGGGCCGCCACCGGGGCGTCGGGGCCTCGGCCGGGGCCGATCTCGACGCCCCGGTCCCGGGGCCCGTCCCCTGCGTCGCCGTTGCCGCCGGCCGGCTTGCCGCCGCCGAGGGCGATGAGGCGGGTGACCTCGGCGCCGTCGATCGTCTCCCGCTCGAGCAGCGCCCGGGCCACCAGGTCGAGCCCGTTGCGATGCTCCCGCAGAACCTCGCGGCAGCGGTCTTCCTGCTCCCGCAGGATCCGCTCGACCTCTTCGTCGATGACGCGGGCGGTCTCGTCGGAGTAGTCACGGGTGTGGATCAGGTCCTCGCCCAGGAACACCTGGCCGTTGGAGCCCCACGCCATGGGGCCGACCCGGGACGACATGCCCCACTCGGCCACCATCTTGCGGGCCAGCTCGGTCGAGCCGACGAGGTCGTTGTTGGCGCCGGTGGAGATCACGCCGAACACCAGCTCCTCGGCGCAGCGGCCACCCATGCGCACCACGAGGCTGTCCTGGATGTAGTCCTGGCGGTAGATGTGGCGCTCGTCGACCGGGAGCTGCTGGGTCACGCCCAGCGCCATGCCGATGGGCAGGATCGTCACCTTGTGCACGGGGTCGGCCTGGGGCAGCACCGCGGCGCAGACCGCATGGCCGGCCTCGTGGTAGGCGATGACCTCCTTCTCGCCCTCGGACAGCGCCATCGAGTCGCGCCGCTGGCCCATCAGCACCCGGTCGCGGGCCTGCTCGAAGTCGGCGTTGCGGATCTCGTCCTGGCCCGCCCGCACCGCGAACAGCGCGGCCTCGTTGACCAGGTTGGCCAGGTCGGCGCCGGACATGCCCGGGGTGCCGCGGGCCACCACGTCGAGGTCGACGTCGGGGGCCAGCCGCTTGGACTTGGCGTGCACGGCCAGGATGGCGCGGCGCTCGTCGACCTCGGGCAGCGGGACCACCACCTGGCGGTCGAAGCGGCCCGGTCGCAGCAGGGCGGAGTCGAGGATGTCCGGCCGGTTGGTGGCCGCCATCATCACGATGCCCTCGGTGGCCTCGAAGCCGTCCATCTCCGACAGCATCTGGTTCAGGGTCTGCTCACGCTCGTCGTGGCCACCGCCGAGGCCTGCGCCCCGCTTGCGGCCGATCGAGTCGATCTCGTCGACGAAGATGATGGCCCGGCCCAGCTTGCGGGCGTTCTGGAACAGGTCGCGCACGCGGCTGGCGCCGACGCCCACGAACATCTCCATGAAGTCCGAGCCGGTCACCGACAGGAAGGGCACGCCCGCCTCGCCGGCCACGGCCCGGGCGATCAGCGTCTTGCCGGTGCCGGGTGGGCCGACCAGCAGCACGCCCTTGGGGATGCGGGCGCCGATCTCGGCGAAGCGCTCGGGGTGCTTGAGAAAGTCGACGACCTCGGTGATCTCCTGCTTCACGCCCTCGTAGCCGGCGACGTCCGCGAACGTCGTACCTGGTCGCTCGGTGGAGTAGGTCTTGGCCCGGCTGCGCCCGATCGACATGATCCCGCCCATCTGGCTCTGGGCGCGGCGTTGGAGCAGCCAGAAGATACCGACGAACAGCGCCACCGGGATGAGGAGGGGCAGCAGCGCCTCGAAGATGGAGGGCTGGGGGTTGGAGAACTCGACGTTGACGTCGTGCTCCCGGAACAACGCCAGGTCCTCCTCCGGGGGCTCGTTGGGCCCGTTGCTGGAGAACTCGGTGCCGTCGTCCAGCTTGCCGGTGATGTTGCCGCCGTTGTTCGACCAGGTGATCTCCTCGACCTGGTCCGCCGCCACCTTCGTGCGCAACTCGGTGTAGCTGATGCTCTTGCGGCTGTCGCGCGACACCAGGCTGGGGAGGAGGAGGACGGCGGCGAGCACCCCGCCCAGCACCCAGATGGTCCAGCGGGGCATCTGCTCACGGCCACCGGCACCCTGCCCACGCGACGATCGCCCCGACGGCGGGGGCGGCGGAGGCGGGGGCGGTGGCTGACTCATGGATCACAGGATACGGGGGGATGGACAGGGAACTGCCATCGACACGGAAGGTAGGCCAGGTGCCGCGTGCCGTCGTCCACGCTACGTAGGGTTCGCGGTACTCGCTAGCTTGTGGCGGCATGAACCGTGCCTGCGCCCGCCCTGCGTGCGGCCATCCTGCGGCGGCGACCTTCGTGTACGACTACCAGGCACGCACCACCTGGCTGGAGCCGCTGGCGGGGGAGCGCCACCCGATGGCGTACGACCTGTGCGCGGGCCACGCCGACGCGCTCACGGTGCCGCGCGGCTGGCGGCTGGTCGACCGGCGCGGCGGGACCACGTTCGGGGGTGCCCTGGCCTCGTGAGCCACCCCACGACCATCGGCGTGAGCGCCGTCGTGCCCCCGTCTACGGTGCGGTGCTCGCGGCCACGTAGCCTGGTGCGGTGTCCGAGCCCGACCAGGCGTTGATCGCGCCCGACGACGAGCGCGTCCCCGTCCGCTGGGGGCTCGGCGATGCGGCTGCGGGCTGGCTGCTGGCCCAGGTCGGCGGGTTCGTGGCCATCGTGATCGTGGCGGCCCTCAGTGGGTCGCGCGCCGAGTCGAGCAAGGACCTCTCGCTCGGCTGGCTCGCCGTCGCCCAGCTGGGCCTGTGGGCCGGCCTCGGGGGCGTGCCGGTGGTGGCGGCGCGGCTCAAGGGCAACGGCGTGGTGGTCGACTTCGGCCTCCGGGCCAAGCTCGTCGACCCCGCGATCGGCCTCGGCGTCGGCATCGGGACCCAGTTCTTCCTCGTCCCCGCGCTCTACATCCCCATCTTCTGGCTGTTCGACGTCACCTCGAGCGACCTGTCCGAGCCGGCCCGCGGGCTGTCGGACCGGGCCACGGACCCGTTCGGGGTGGTGCTGCTCGTGCTCATCGTGGGGATCGGCGCCCCCATCATCGAGGAGCTGTTCTACCGGGGCCTGCTGTTCCGCTCGCTGGAGCGGCGCTTCGGCGAGGGCTGGGTGCCCGTCGCCGGCTCGGCCGTGCTCTTCGCCGCCTCGCACTTCCAGCTGCTCCAGTTCCCGGCGCTGGTGATGCTGGGCGTGCTCCTCGCCCTGCTGGTGCGGCACTTCGGTCGGCTGGGGCCGGCCATCGCCACGCACATGGTGTTCAACCTGATCACCGTGACGTTCCTGGTGCTGTCGTGACCGTCGATACCAACCTGGGGACCCCGCCCGAGGAGGCGCCGTACGAGCCGGGCCTGGCCGGCGACGGCGACGACGAGCGGGTCGAGGCACCCGCCTGGGACGACGGCGAGGCCGCCGCCCAGCGGCAGCGGGTGCGGTGGATCATCGACCTGCTGGTGGTGGGGCTGTGCGTGGGCTTCGCCCTCTGGCACATGCAGCCGGACCTGCTGCTGCGCAACACCACCCCGGCGGGCGGCGACATGGGTGCCCACGTGTGGGGCCCGGCCTACCTGCGGGACCACCTGCTGCCCCACGGCCAGGTGGCGGGCTGGTCGCCCGACTGGTACGCCGGATTCCCCGCCTACCAGTTCTACATGGTGGTCCCGTCGCTGCTGATCGTGGGGCTCAACGCGGGGATCCACGGGCTCGGCGGGCTCGTCCCCGCGGTGGTGGGCGCCGGGCTCATCGCCCTGGCCGTGATCCGGCGCCACGACCTGCGGGTGCGGCGCCTCGCCATCGCCGGCGCGGCGGTGGCCCTGCTGCTGGTCGGGCTGCCCTACGGCGTGGCGTTCAAGCTGGTGACGGTGAGCGGCATCGCCACCCTGCCGGTGGCGGCGTATGCCTTCGGGCGGCTGGCGGGCCTCCGCTTCCCCACCCCGGCCGTGCTGGCGGTGGGCACGCTGCCGTTCCTCTTCTATCGGGGCTTCACCATCTACGGCGGCAACATCGCCTCGACCCTGGCGGGCGAGTTCGCCTTCTCGATGTCGCTCAGCTTCGCGCTGGTCTACCTGGGCCTGGTGTTCAAGGGGCTGGAGACCGGCCGTTACCGGGCCCTGGCCGCGGTCACGCTGGCGCTGACCGGGCTGTGCCACCTCATCCCCGCGTTCTGGGGGCTGGGCGCCACCGCGGTCATCGTGGCGGTGCGCTTCCGGCGCTCGTCCTCCTCCGGGGACCTGGGGTTCGGGCTGCTGGCGCTCGCCACCCTGCTGGCCGTGCCGGCCGCGCTGCAGGTGGGGCTGGGACCGCTGCTCGACACGCAGGTGACGACCCTCGCGCTGATCCCGCTGGCCTTCGGTGTGCTGGTGGCGGCCGCCGCCCTGTGGGTGCTGTCCGACAGCGTCCGCTGGCTGGCGCCCACCGTGTTGGTCGGCGGCCTGCTGTCGATGTGGTGGGTGGGGCCCTTCTACCTGCGCCAGCACTACCTGAACGACATGGGCTGGGAGAAGCTGCCCTACCGCACGGCCGATCCCCCCGAGACGATCTGGAAGTACCTGCTGCCCCGGGCCACGCCCGACGTGGACCTGCGCTGGGCCTTCGCCCTGGCGCTGGTGGGCGCGGGCCTCGCCGTGGCGCTGCGCCTGCGAGCCGGGATCTTCCTGGCCGTGGTGACGGCGGGCGTCGGGGTGGTGTTCGTGGTCGCCCCCGAGGGCCGGCTGTGGAACGGCCGGCTGCTGCCCTTCTACTACCTGACCGCCATCCTGCTGGCGTTCCTGGGCGTGTCCGAGACCATGCGCACGGCCATGACTGCGGCCCGGGCGCCGGACTGGGCCCGAGACGTCTACATACGGCGGACGGTGCTCGGCATCATCGGCGGCATCGCGTCCCTGGCCGCGGCCATCACCGTGCTCGCCGGGGTGGCGCCCGACGCGTCGCCGGTAGGCGACCTCGACCTCACCTGGGTGTTCCGCCTCGCCCTGACGGGGGTGGGGCTGTGCATCATCGGGCGGTTGTGGACCGGCGTCGCCCTCGGGCTGGGGGCCATGCTGGTGGGCGGAACGTTCGACGCGGGTGACGCCCCCCTGCGCGACTGGGTCGTCGGCGGTTCCCGGGCCACCTTCGCCTACCTGGTGCTGGCGCTGCTGGTGGTCCTGACCGTGGCCACGATCGTCCGGGTGGTCATCGCCCGCACCGAGACCGGTCGACCGGACCCACCGGGCGCGGGGGCGTTCACCGCGGTGGCCACGCTGGCGGTGGTGGCGGTGCTCGTGGGCGTGCCCGCGGGCCAGCTCCCGTTCAGCGAGCGCCTGGAGAACGGCTACGCGTGGCCCCGGTTCTCGCCCTGGAAGGTGACCGCCACCCCGGCCAGCTTCGTGACCTCGTGGGCCCAGTGGAACTACACCGGCTACGAGGGCAAGGACAGCTACCGGGAGTACCACGACGTGGTGCAGACCATGGCCGAGGTGGGTCGGGACCAGGGCTGCGGCCGGGCCTTCTGGGAGTACGAGAAGGAGCTCGACCGCTACGGCACCCCCATGGCGCTGATGCTGCTCCCGCACTGGACCGACGGCTGCATCGGCTCGATGGAGGGCCTGTACTTCGAGTCGGCGGCCACCACGCCGTTCCACTTCCTCACCCAGGTAGAGCTGTCGACCAAGCCCAGCGCGGCCCAGCGGGACCTGCCTTACGGCGGGTTCGACATCAACAAGGGCGTCGAGCACCTGCAGATGCTGGGCGTGAAGTACTACATGGCGACGTCGGAGAACGCGATCAGCCAGGCCCGCAGCCACCCGGACCTCACCGAGATCGCCAAGTCGGGCCCGTGGGTCATCTTCGAGGTGGCGAACAGCGAGCTGGTCACAGGGCTGCAGAACGAGCCCGCGGTGGTGACCGGCATCACCGACAGCCAGGTCGACTGGGTGGAACAGCCCCTCGACGAGTCGCGGCGGTTCGGCGGTCCCGCCATCCGCTGGTACACCGACCCCACCCAGTGGGACGTGCCCCTGGCCGCCAGCGGCCCCGACGACTGGCAGCGGGTGCGGGTCGGCGAGCGCCCCGAGGCCCGGCCTGTGCCCCAGGTCGAGGTGTCGAACATCGAGACCGGCGACAACAAGGTCTCGTTCGACGTGGACCAAGTGGGCAGCCCCGTGCTGGTCAAGGCCTCGTACTTCCCCAACTGGAAGGCGAGCGGGGCCGAGGGGCCCTACCGCGTGGCCCCCAACCTCATGGTCGTGGTCCCCACGGACCGCCACGTCGAGCTGACCTACGGCCGCACCAACGTCGAGTGGTTCTCGTACGCCCTCACGCTGCTCGGCCTCGCGGGCCTCGTGCTGCTGATCCGGCGCCCGGTCATGCGCTTCTCGGGCGACAGCCCGGCCGCGGTCGAGGCCTGGGACGGCGACGACTGGGACGACGAGGACTTCGACGACGACGACTACGACGACGAGTACTTCGACGGCGAGTACGAAGAAGACGTAGGCACCAACGGCACTCACGAACCTGGTGACAACGGCGCCGACCCCGACCCCGAGACCGACCCCGAGGCCTACGCAGACCCCCACCCGGCCCCGGACCCCGAGTCCGAGTCCACGGCGGCGGCAGAGCTAGCCGAACCCGACCCGGACCCCGCGGCGGAGCTGGTAGAGCGCGTGCCCGAGGCTGAGCGCGAGTCCGCGGCAGCGCTAGCCGAGCGCGTGCCCGACCCCGAGTCCGGCGCGGCCCAGGGCTACGACGCGGAGCAGGTCGAGCCAGAGGCCGAGGGCGAGTCCGAGGCGGAGGCAGCGCTGGCCGAGCGCGTGCCCGATCCCGAGTCCGAGGCGGGCCAGGGGTCCCAGGCGGAGCTGGTCGAGCCCGAGGCTGAGAGCGAGTCCGCGGCGGCGCCAGCCGAGCGCGTGCCCGACCCCGGGTCCGGCGCGGCTCAGGGCTACGACGCGGAGCAGGTCGAGCCAGAGGCCGAGGGCGAGTCCGGGTCGGCGGCTGAGCCTGAGGCGAGGTCGGAGCTGGCCGAGCCCGAGGCTGAGCGCGAGTCCGCGGCTGAGCGTGAGGCGGAGGCAGCGCTGGCCGAGCCGGAGCCGCAGACGGAGCCTGAGCCTGAACCGCGAGCGGAAGCGGAGGCCGGGGAGCCTCAGGCTGGCGACGGGGAGGCTGACGAGGGGGCGGCGGAGCGGGCCGGCCCCGAGTCGTGACCGGCCGCCTGCGCCGGTTGGCGCTGGTGGCGTTGGTGCCGACGCTGGCCGATGTCGGGTTGCTGGTGGTGTTCCGCCAGCACTTCGGGTGGATCCTGGTGGTGGCCGACCTGGCCGCCATCGCGGTGGCCAGCGTGCTGTCCTATGTCTTGCACCGGATCGTCACCTTCCGCAGCGATCCCTACGTGCGCTGGGTGCACGTCCCGCTGGCGTTCACCGGCGTGGCCGGGCTCGCGGCCGTGGTCGACGTGGTGGTGCTGCGGGGGCTGTACACGGGGACCGGGTTCACCTCCACGGGGGCGCTGGTCGAGGCCAAGATCGTGGCGTTGCTGGCCGCGGGGGCGGTGCGGTTGATCGGGTACCGCTGGGTGCTGCTGGGGGAGATGACCTCGGCCCGCAAGCAGCGCTGGGCCCGGCCTGAGCCACCGGGTGATCGCCGGCTCAGCGTGATCGTGCCCGCCTACGACGAGGCCGATCGCATCGGGGGGACCGTCAGGCGGCTGGCTACCGGGCTGGCCGAGGTCGCGGCCGCGGGCGGGCTGGAGATCGTCGTGGTGGACGACGGATCCCACGACGCCACCGCCGACGCCGCCCTCGCCGCCGGGGCGGACCAGGTGGTGGTCCAGCCCCGGAACCGGGGCAAGGGGGCGGCCGTGCGGGCCGGGGTGCTCGCGGCGCGCGGCAGGACCGTGGCGTTCACCGATGCCGACCTGGCCTACGGGCCGGACCAGCTCCTGCGGGTGCTGGCCGCGGTCGAGGACGGGTGGGACCTGGCCATCGGCGACCGCCGCCATCCCGACACCGAGACGCTGGTCCCGCCGTCGCGGCTGCGGGCGATCGGCAGCCGGGCCATCAACTGGCTGGGCTATGCGGTGCTGCTCGGCAGCTACCGGGACACCCAGAGCGGGCTCAAGGCGTTCCGGTCCGACGTGGCCCGCTTCCTGTTCGCCCGCAGCCGGGTGGACGGCTTCGCCTTCGACGTCGAGCTGCTCCACCTGGCCGAACGGCACCAGCTGTCCATCGCGGAGGTGCCGGTCGAGGTGACCAACTCGTCCCGCTCGACGGTGCGGGCGGCCCGCGACGCGCTGCGTCAGGCGGTGGACCTGTTCCGCATCCGCCGCTGGTCGGCCGAGGGCGCCTACGAGGCGGACGGCGACCTGCCGCCCACCCTGGCCGTGGGGGCCGAGGCGGTTCCCGGCCGCTCCGGCCCCGTCCACTAGGTTGGACGGCCGCATGGCGGATCTTGCTTCCCTCGGTGCCATCTTCAAGGCCTACGACGTACGGGGGACCGTCCCCGACCAGCTCGACGCGGCCCTGTGCGAGCGCATCGGCGCCGCCTTCGCCCGCTTCGCCGTGGACGACGGTGGAGCAGAGCGGGTGCTGGTGGCCCGGGACATGCGGCCGTCGGGGGTCGAGCTGGCCGCGGCGTTCTCGCTCGGGGTGCAACGCCAGGGCCTCGACGTGGTCGATCTCGGCCTCGCCTCGACCGACCTCATGTACTTCGCCGCCGGCCATCTCGACGCCCCCGGTGCCATGTTCACGGCGTCGCACAACCCGGCCCAGTACAACGGCATCAAGCTGTGCCTGGCCGGCGCCCGTCCTGTCGGCGAGGACACCGGCCTCGCCGAGATCCAACGGCTGACCGCCGATGGCGTCGAGCGGCCGCCCGTCCCGCCCGGCCGGGTCGAGACCGCCGACCTGCTGGGCGCGTTCGCCGAGCACGTCCGCAGCTTCGTGGACACCGCCGCCCTGGCCCCGCTCAAGGTGGTGGCCGACACCGCCAACGGCATGGGCGGGCTGGTGGTGCCCCACGTGTTCGCCACGCTGCCGTTCGAGCTGGAGATCCTCTACGGCGAGCTCGACGGCACCTTCCCCAACCACCCGGCCGACCCCATCCAGCCCGCCAACCTGCGCGACCTCCAGGCCCGGGTGCGGGCCACCGGCGCGGACGTGGGCCTGGCCTTCGACGGCGACGCCGACCGGGTGTTCCTGGTGGACGACCAGGGCGAGCCGTTGTCCGGCTCGACCACCACCGCCATCGTGGCCAAGGGCATCCTGGAGAAGGAGCCGGGGGCCACCATCCTCTACAACCTGATCTGCTCCCACGCGGTGCCCGAGGTCATCCGCGAGAACGGCGGCATCCCGGTGCGCACCCGGGTGGGCCACTCGTTCATCAAGGCGGTCATGGCCGAGACCGGCGCGGCCTTCGGCGGTGAGCACTCGGCCCACTACTACTTCCGCGACAACTTCCGGGCGGACTCGGGCAGCATCGCCGCCCTGGTGGTGCTGGAGCAGATCTCGAAGGCCGGGGTGGCGCTGTCCGCCCTGCGCAAGCCGTTCGACCGCTACGCCGCCTCGGGCGAGATCAACACCACGGTGGACGACGCCGCCGCGGTGATCGAGCGGGTGGCCGCGGCCTTCCCCGAAGCGGAGCAGGACCGCGTCGACGGGCTGACCGTCGACAACGGCGACTGGTGGTTCAACCTCCGCCCCTCCAACACCGAGCCGCTGCTGCGGCTCAACCTCGAGGCCGCCACCCGGGAGGCGTGCGACGAGCACGTCGCCGAGGTGCGCGCCCTGATCGGCTAGCTGCAAAGGTGGACGTCATGGCACTCGACACCCAGCTCCTCGAGATCCTCGCCTGCCCGGAGGACAAGGGGCCGCTGCTCTACTTCGAGGACGAGGACTCGCTGTACAACCCCCGGCTCAAGCGCCGCTACGCCATCCGCGAGGACATCCCGATCATGCTGATCGACGAGGCCGAGACCGTCGACGACGCCGAGCACGAGCGTCTGCTGGCCAAGGCCGAGGCGGAGGGCATCACCCCCACGTTCGAAGGCTGACATGTCCCACGCCACGAGCGACGTGCTCGACAGCCTGGACATGTTCGGCCACGCCGCCCGCTTCCCCGAGCTGGTGGCGGAGGCGGCGGAGGTCGCGGCCGGGATCGAAGGCCTGCCCGCGGCCGACGAGGTCGACAACGTCCTGGTGCTGGGCATGGGCGTCGGCGGCCTGGCCGGCGACCTGCTCGCCGCGGTGGGCGGCCCGTTCGTGCCCGTTCCGCTGGTGGTGGCCAAGGGCTACGGCCCGCCGTCGTTCGTGGGGCCCGGCACCCTGTGCTTCGCCGTGTCGTTCTCGGGCGACACCGAGGAGACGGTCGAGGCGGCCCAGGCCGCGGCGTCGGCCGGGGCCCGCATGGTGGTGGTGGCCCGGGGCGGCCGGCTCGGGGCGCTGGCCCCTCGCTGGCAGGCGCCCCAAGTCCCGGTCCCGGACTTCCCCATGTCGCGCCTGGGCCTCGGGGCCCTCGCGGTCCCGATGATCCTGCTGCTGGAGCAGATCGGCCTGTTCCCGGGGGCGTCCGGCTGGGTCGACGCCGCGGTCTTGCAGCTCGAGGTCCGGCGCGACGCCCTGGTGGCGGGCGAGTCGGCCCAGCGCATCGCCCGCACCGTCGGACGGACGATCCCGCTGCTCCTCGGAGCGGGCCCCCTGGGCGCGGTGGCGGCGCGGCGCTGGAAGACGCAGATCAACGAGAACGCCAAGGCGCCCGCCTTCACCGGCACCATCCCGGAGCTGTGCCACAACGAGATCGTGGGCTGGGGCCAGCACGGGGACATGACCCGCCAGGTCTTCACCCTGGTCGAGCTGCGCCACGACGAGGAGCACCCTCAGGAAGCCCGGCGCTTCGACCTGGTGCGGGACTTGCTGGCCGAGGTCACCCACGACGTGATCGAGGTCCGGGCCATCGGCGAGGGCCCGCTGGCCCAGCTCTTCGACCTCACGCTGGTGGGCGACTTCGTGTCCCTCCACATGGCGGCCCAGGAGGGCATCGACCCCGGCCCCGTCCCGGTCAAGGACACGTTCCTGGCCACATGATCGATCGACGAGACGCAACCGAAACAAGACAAGGAGGCCGTGGTGCGGGACGGCCGTGACGTGCTCAACGAAGCCCCCGAGGAGTACCGGGAGGACCGGCCGTGGGGCAACTTCCGGCGGCTGGTCCACAACGAGCCGTGCACGGTCAAGCTGATCACGGTCGACCCCGGCCATCGGCTGTCGCTGCAGAGCCACAACCATCGCTCGGAGCTGTGGACGTTCCTCGACCCCGGCGGCATCGCCGAGGTCGAAGGCACGGAGCTGCGCCCCGCGCCCGGCGAGCAGGTGTGGATCGCATGCGGGGCCAAGCACCGCCTGGCCTCCGCGCCCGACGCAGCCGGCCCGGTCCGGGTCCTGGAGCTCGGCTTCGGCAAGTTCGACGAGGACGACATCGTCCGCTACGAGGACCAGTACGGCCGCTCCTGAGCGGTCGACCCCGGGCGCGCCCGCAGGGGAGCGCGGGCGCGCCCGCCGGATCCTCCGCACGAGATAGGGACGGGGTGATCGCTCACCCCGCCCCCGTCCCGGTCGGCCTGAGTGTCCCGCCCGGGGTTTGGCCGGCCCACCGCTCATCGGCCGCCCCCCGACACTCCGGCACGAGTGGCTCCCGTCACCGCCACCCTGAGCCGGCTCGAGTCAGTCGGGTGCCATGCCCTCTGCCTCGACCGGCACGTCGTCCGGGCCTCCGCCCAGCATGAAGGCCACGAGCTGGTCGACGTCGCGGAACGGCACGGTCGTACCCGACCCGACGTGCTCGACGACCCCCCGCAGGGCATCGGCGTCACTGGGGAGACCTTCGTCAGCTGCCGGCCGCCACGCACGCACCACGAACGTCTCCATGGCCGCAGGATGCCAGGGACCCCTTCGGACGACCTTCGGCTCAGCTTCGGGTGAGCCTCGGCTGAGCGACGGGATTCGGGCGAGGCTCAGATGACCGACGGGATCCGGGCGAGGCTCAGATGACCGACGGGATCCCGGCGAGGCTCAGATGACCGACGGGAACGGCGCGGCCTCGACCCCGATCTCGTCCATCCGCTGGCCGTAGGCCCGGTAGGAGCGCCGGGCCTCGCCCTGCTGGCCGGCGCCGAGCTGGGTGACGACCAGACCCAGGTGGGCGTGCTCGTCGTAGGGGTCGTGCTCCAGGACCCGCAGGTAGCAGCGCACCGCGGTGGTGGTGTCGCCGGCCGCGGCGGTGTCGTCGGCCAGGGTGCGGGCCACCGAGATGTAGGTCGCCCGGGCCCGCTCCCGCATGGACACCGACCAGTCCTCGTAGGGGTCCTCGGTGAAGGCGTCGCCCATGTACGCCGCTTCGGCCGCGGCCAGGGCCTCGACCGCCGCCGCGGTGGGACCGGCTTTGCGCTCGGCCGCGGCGAGGCCGGCCAGGGCGGTGAAGCGCAGGACGTCGACCTCGGCGTGCTCGACGTCGAGCCAGATCGCGTCGGACTCGGCCGCCAGGTACCAGTTGGGCGGGAACGCCTTGGCCGGATCCAGCACGGCGCGCGCGGTGCTCAGCGTGACGGACAGCCGGCTGCCGGTGCGGGCCGGGTCCTCGTCCGGCCACAGCAGGTCGACCAGCACGCCCCGGTGCACCGGCCGGCCCTCCCGGGAGATCAGCACCTTGACCAGGTCGCGCGCCTTGCGGGACTTCCAGTCGCTGACCGTGACGGGCTCGCCGTCGCGTAGCACCGCGAACCCGCCCAGGCACTGGATGGCGAGCCGGGGCACCGC
>JBKPRV010000168.1:0-7429 GCA_046734715.1 Actinomycetota bacterium
GCCTACACGCCGATCGGCATGGCGAAGTTCAAGAGCGGCGAGTGGGGGACCTTCCACGACAACCCCCAGCCCGGCGACCTGGTGTTCTACAGCTTCCGGGGCCAGCGCCCCGACCACGTCGGCATGGTGGAGGCGGTGGGCTCAAGTGGGAAGTTCACCACCATCGAGGGCAACGTCGGCAACGCCTGCAAGCGACTGGCCCGGTCCAAGCAGACCGGTGGGCTCCTCGGGTTCGGCCGGCCGCGCTACGACGGGACGAGCTCGGCGGACACCGGCACGGCCCGGACGCTGGCGATAGGAGCGAAGGGCGAGGACGTCAGAGGGCTGCAAGCGATCCTCGCCGGCGCGGGCCTCCTGCCCGCCAGCGGCATGGACGGGGACTTCGGTCCGCAGACCAAGGCGGCGGTGATCCAGCTGCAGCGCCAGTTGGGCGTCGTCGCCGACGGGATCGTCGGACCGGTCACCCATGCTGCGATCGGTGCACTGCTGCGCTTCCTGGCGGCCATGGACGGGCAATCGACGCCACTCCCCCGGCGCGACGACCTGCCCGAAATCCGCGCTGGCGCGAAGGGCGACATCGTCAAGCGCGCCCAGGCTCGCCTGCAGGGTCACGGGTTCGATCCCGGGGTGGTCGACGGCATCTTCGGCGACCAGACCGACCGCGCGGTACGCGCCTTCCAGGCTGCCCACGGCCTGGAGGTCGACGGCGTCGTCGGGCCCCTGACATGGGGAGCTCTCGGCTGACTTGCGGGGGTCGGGCCCCTCGCTCCTCCCTGTGAAGGAGCGGGGGGCCCTGACCGAGAGTGCTTCGGGAGCCATCCTCCGCAAGGTCGCCCAAGAAAATTCGCTACGGGGTCGAACCAAACCGCTCGCTCACGCGTCTAAAACACAGCCCTGCGGCGCGGCGGCGGGGCAGCGACACGTGGGGAGCGGTGATGACTATCGTGCGGCGGCCGGCCCAGGCGCTTGCGGCGATCGGGCTGGCGACGGCGACAGTGGCGGTGGGGTTGGCGGCGGGATCGATCCCGGGTGGCGCCCAGGCGGCGGCACCCCAGGCCACGGTGGATCCGGCCAGCGGGCTGGTGGACGGATCCCGGGTGACGGTCTCCGTCACGGGCCTGCCCGCGGGAGCGTCCGTGGAGGTCGCCCAGTGCGCTGCCGGCTCGAGCGCGAGCTTCGAGTCATGCGATCTGTTCGATACCAAGTTCGGCACCGCCGACGGGTCCGGGAACGCCACGTTCGCCCTGGGGGTCGACGCCGTGATGGCCGTCGGGAGCTTCGAGGCCCCCGACGAGCTCGACTGCCGCACCGCCGGAGCCTGCGTGATCCTCGTCTTCCCCAGCTTCGGGCAGGGCTTCCAGCCGGTCGAGGTGCCGCTCGGCTTCGACCCCGGTGCACCGTTGGCCCCGCCCCCGACCGTGACCGTCGATCCCGACGAGGGCCTCGTGGACGGCCAGGAGGTCACGGTGGCCGCCGCCGGCCTCGCGTGGGAGGACGACGGCTTCGCCCTCCAGTGCCAGGCCAACCCGACGTCGGCCGACGACTGCGACTTCACGTCGGCGGCGCCCTTCGAGGTCGCGGAAGACCGGACGGCGACCGTCCAGCTGCATGCGGCAGCCCTCATCGAGACCGAGACCGACAGCGGCGTGGTCGACTGCCGGGAGCCGGGGGCGTGCGTCGTGGTCGTGACCACCGACGGCGGCCGCAGCGCCCGGAAGGTGGGCATCGCCCCGATCGCCTTCGACCCTGACAGTGAGGTCGTCCCGCCGACGCTGACGATCACGCCCGACAGCGACCTGGTCGACGGCCAGACAGTGAGCGCCACCGGCACCGGGTTCACCTCCGACTTCGTCGAGCTCCTGCAGTGCCCGCCCGGCGACGAGAGCTTCAGCTGCGAGTTCGTCGGCTTCGTCGAGGGGACCGGCCCCGACGGAGGGTTCACCCAGGACGTGACGCTCGGCGCCGTCCTCATCGGCGAGACCGGGAGCGTCGACTGCCGCACCAGCACGGAGCCGTGCGTCCTGGTCGCCACCCCCCGCCAGATCAACTCCCCCCGGGCCGCCCGGGCCCCGCTCCACTTCCGGCCCGACGGACCGCTCCTGCCGGGGCCGAGCCTGACCGTCACCCCCTCGACGGACCTGCCCGACCAGGCCAACGTGACGGTCACCGGTTCGGGCTTCCCCGAGCAGGGATCCGGCACGGTGAGCGTCTGCCGCACGGGCGGCGGCGCCTGCGATCCCGAGACGCAGACGCAGGTCGACGCAGACAACGACGGGACGATCTCGCTCACCCTCGGCGTCGCCGCCACCTTCACGACCGACGGCGGCGAGGCCGTCGACTGCCGGGCCGCCCCCGGCTGCGAGGTCGAGGCGATCTCCTTCGGCGACAACGGCCGTCCCCGCCGGGGTGCGGCGCCGCTCGCCTTCGCCCCGCCCGTGGGGTCGGGGCAGACCCGCTACCTCGACCCGGTGTTCGAGGACGTCGACGTCACCGAGGACATCCCCTACCGGACCACGACCACCGCGGCCGGCCAGCCCGTCACGCTGACCGTCGACATCTACCAGCCGGCGGGTGACACGGCGACGCGGCGGCCCGCGCTCGTGTGGCTCCCCGGCGGCTGGTTCGGCGCCCCGGACACCGACGTCACTCCCGCCTACGCCGACGCGTTCGCCCGCCGCGGCTATGTCGTGGCGGTCGTGGACTACCGGCAGCGGCCCGAGCTCCAGTGCTGCCCGTCCGACGACGCGCCCGGGCTCACCGCCGCCTTCCTCGACGCCCACCAGGACGCGGTCGCCGGTGTCGCCTGGCTGCGCGATCACGCCGCCGACTACCGGATCGAGAAGCGGGCGATCACCGCCGCCGGCCCCGAGGCCGGGGCCGCGACCGCTCTGCACCTGGCCGACCTGCCCGGTCAGATGGCGGTGACCGGAAGCCCGGCCGTGGCCGCGGCGGTCGGGATCGGCGGGGTCGATCTCGGCCGCCACGATGCCGGCGAGGTGCCGACGCTCGCCCTCAACTCGACGGCCAACATGCCCGCCCCGCAGTTCCTCGCCCAGTGGGCGTGCGAGCACTCGCGCCGGGTCGGCGTCATCTGCGAGACGGTCGGTTATGACGGTGTCTTCGGCGACGTGGCCGCGGTGCGGCAGCGGGACGCCACCCGGCGGACCAGCCGCTTCTTCGTCGACGCCGTGCTGGCCCCGCTGGGCATGGCCGAGCCGACCGGAGACTCGTTCACGCCGGTAGCTTCCCCGGCCGCTCCGACCCCGGCGCCCACCACCACGACCGCGTCCACGACGACCTCCCGGGCCCAGGCCCACGGCAGCCTGCCCCAGACCGGCTCGAACGCGACCGAGACACTGGTGCTGATCGGGCTCGTCCTCGCCGCGGTCGGCGCCGCGCTGGTCGCCGTGGCCCGGTCCCGGCGTCGTCGTGATGGCGGTCGTCTCGGCGTCACCGGCGCGGTGGCCGTCGGGGTCGCCGCCGTCCTGGTCACCAGCCTCATCGCCACGGCCTGCTCGAAGGGCGGCGACCCGGCCGACACCTCCGAGCAGACCGACGAGCACGACATGGACGCCCCCGGCCACGACATGGAGGGCATGGACGACGAGGACGAGGTCGAGACCGGCCACGGCAACGACGACCACGAGGCCGGCGAGGGGATGGACGACCACGGCACCGGCGGCGAGAGCGCAGCCGGCGACCCCGACGGTCACGGCCACACCGGCACCGGCGGCAGCGGCGGGACCGGCGGCCACCACAGCAGCTCGACCGGTGGCAGCCGGACCCACCGGACCAGCGGTGACGGCCACGGCCATCCCGCCGGGTCCACCGATCCCGGCCACGGCAACCCCGGTGACCCGAGCCACGGGAACCCCGGCGACCCCGCTCACGGCAACCCCGGTGACCCGAGCCACGGGAACCCCGGCGACCCCGCTCACGGCCATCCCACCGAGCCGATGCCCAACGGCTTCGACCCGAACTGGACGCCGGAGCAGGTGGCCTACGCCCAGAGCCTGATCGACCGGACCACCGAGGCCCTGCCGCAGTTCGCCAACCCGGCGATCCTGCCCCTGATGGGCTACGCCTACATCTTCGACGGCCAGCAGCCGGGCACCTACCAGCACTGGATCCACCTGAGCCGCATCGGCGACAGCCACACCCTCGACCCGCAGTTCCCCGAGTCGCTGGTGTTCCGCAACACGGGTGACGGCCCGGTGCTGGAGGCGGCGATGTACATGCTCGGCCTCGGCGCCGACCTCGACCACCTACCCCCGGACAGCGCCTTCCTGCCCGGCTGGCACATCCACACCAACCTCTGCTTCGACAACAACTTCCGCCTGGTGGGCGTGACGGTGAACGGCGCCTGCGAGCGCGGCCACATCCTGCCGACACCGCCCATGCTCCACGTGTGGATCGTCGACACGATGTGCGGCCGGTTCGCCGGCGTGGACGAGAACGGTCTCCAGTGCGAGCACGAGCACGAGACCTGAGCCGACCGAAGGCGGTTCCCGGGAGCTGACGCGGTCAGGTGGCCAGGACCCAGACGACCCAGGTCACGGTCATCGCCAGGGCGAGGGCGAACTGGACGATGGCGGCGAGCCCGAAGCCCGCGATCGTGGCCCGGGTGGCCCGCCACGCGGCCGCTCCGTCCCGGGTGCGTTGCAGCTCCCCGGCGTACACGCCGGCTACGCCCCCCACGGGCAGGCCCACGATGGGCAGGACGAAGAAGCCGACGATGGCGGCGACCATGCCGAGCAGGATCGATGAGCGCGCGGCACCGGCGGCACCGGCGACGCGGGCGGGCACGACCCACCCGGCCAGCACCCCCGCGACGGCGAACACGGTCACGAGGGAGAAGGCCACGGTGCCGATCGTCCCGAAGCCCTCGATCAGGCCGTAGGCGAGCGCGGCCGCCCACACCAGCGCCAGCCCGGGGACCAGCGGGACGACGGTGCCCACCACCCCGACCGCCATGGCCAGCGCCACCAGCGCGACGACCACGCTCAGCCTCCCGGCGGGCGCGGCGGCGAGGATCCCACACCCCTTCCCTACCCCGCCACGACCCGCCGCGGTCAGTCGTCGATCGTGACACCGCGATCCAGGCACTGAACGCGGCCCGCTGCGGCCAGGGCACCTCGCGCCAACGCTCGTCGAACTCGACTCGCGAGAAGTCCGGAGTGATTCGGGACGGCCGGGCCCGGCGGGTGAGTGCCTGGCCGACCGGGACCGTCGCGGTGGGCGTGAACCGTCGGTACCCTCGTCGGGGGAACCTGGCGTGGCCTCACAGCCCGGGTCGCACCACGGAGCTCCCTTGGACGGTCCCCTCGGCACGAAGGTGCGTCATGGTCGGTGGTCAAGCTGGCCCTCGTCTCCGCGGGCGGCGCCGCGAGTGCGAGGCGCTGGATCGGCTGCTGGCGGACCTACGGGCAGGGCAGAGCCAGGTGCTGGTACTGCGGGGCGAGGCCGGGGTCGGCAAGACCGCGTTGTTGGACTACGTGGAAGAGCGGGCGTCGGGCTGCCGCGTCGAGGGGGCGGCGGGGGTGGAGTCCGAGATGGAACTGGCGTACGCCGGGCTGCATCAGCTCTGCATGCCGCTGCTCGGCAGCCTGACGCACCTGCCGGATCCGCAGCACGCGGCGATCAGCACGGCATTCGGCCTGGAGGGCGGGGTGGCGCCGGATCGCTTTCTCGTCGGTCTGGCGCTGCTCGGGCTGTTGTCGGAGGTGGCCCAGGAGCAACCGCTCGTGTGCCTGGTCGATGACGCGCAGTGGTTCGACCGGGCCTCGGCGCAGGCGCTCGCCTTCGTGGCGCGCCGGCTCCTGGCCGAGTCCGTGGCCCTGGTGTTCGTGGTCCGCGAGCCCAGTGACGAGCCGGAGCTGGTGGGCCTGCCCGAGATGGTGGTGCGGGGCCTGCACGACAGCGATGCCAAGGCGCTCCTGGACGAGGTGACCCCGGGGCGGTTGGACGAGCGGGTGCGTGACCGGATCATCGCCGAGACCCGCGGCAACCCGCTCGCCCTGCTCGAGCTGCCCCGGGGGCTGACGGCCGTGGAGCTGGCGGGCGGGTTCGGCCGCCCGGACGCGCAGCCCCTGGCGAGCCGCATCGAGCAGAGCTTCCGGCGCCGTCTCGAGTCGCTGCCGGCGGCGACGCGGGCGTTCCTGCTCACGGCGGCGTCCGAGCCGATCGGCGACGTCACGCTTCTCTGGCGCGCGGCCGAGAAGCTGGGCATCGGCAGGGATGCCGCCGACCCGGCCGAGGCCGCGGGCTTGATCGCGCTCGGGGCGCGGGTCCGGTTCCGTCATCCCTTGGTCCGCGCCGCCGTCTACCGGGCGGCAACGGTGCCCGATCGACGGGAGGCGCACCGTGCGCTGGCCGAGGCGACCGATCCCGAGGTCGATCCGGACCGTCGGGCCTGGCATCGCGCCAGCGCCGCGGCGGGACCCGACGAAGCGGTGGCGGCCGAGCTGGAACGCAGTGCGGCGCGAGCGCAGGCACGGGGTGGTGTGCCGGCGGCGGCCGCGTTCTTGGAGCGAGCTACCGAGCTCACCGCGGATCCGGTCCGGCGGGGACCGCGGGCTCTCACCGCCGCCCAGGCGAAGCTCGATGCCGGCTCGCCCGACGATGCCGCTGCCCTGCTCGCGACGGCGGACCTGTGCCCGCTCGATCGGCTCGACCGCGCCAAGCTCGTCAGGCTGCGCGCTCAGATCGCGTTCGCCCGCCGGCACGGGAGCGACGCTCCACCGTTGCTGTTCGAGGCGGCGAAGCAGCTCGAACCACTCGACGCCGAGCTGGCCCGGGAGACCTACGTCGATGCGCTCGGAGCCGCCATCTTCGCCGGCCGTCTCGGCGGTGACCCTGGCGTGGCGGAGATCGCCGAGGCCGCTCGAGCCGCGCCGGCGGGCCCGCAGCCGCCACGAGCCGTCGATCTCCTCCTGGACGGCGTGGCCTGCCGCCTCGCCGAAGGCTACGTGGCTGCGGTTCATCCCCTCCGGCGGGCCCTGGAGGTGATCCAGCAGGAGGAGGACGTCCGCTGGCACTGGCTGGCCTGTCGCATCGCGTCGGAGGTGTGGGACGACGGGACCTGGGAGGAGCTGGCCACGCGCCAGGTCCGGATCGCCCGCGACACCGGCGCCCTCGCGATCCTCCCGCTCGCGCTCACCTACCGTTCGGGCACGCACCTGCACGCCGGCGAGCTCGCCGCCACCTCGGCTCTCATCGAGGAAGCGGGCGCGCTCACCAGGTCGATCGGTGGCGCGCCCCTGCTGTACACCCAGACCCTCCTGGCGGCCTGGCGGGGCGAGCGGGCCGAGATGTCGAACCTGCTGGAGCACGCCCTCCCGAACGCGATCGATCGGGGCGAGGGCAGGGCGCTGACGTGGGGCGAGTACGCCTGGGCGCTCCTCTACAACGGTCTCGGCGAGTACGAGGC
>JBKPRV010000169.1:0-5157 GCA_046734715.1 Actinomycetota bacterium
TCGTCCACCGATCTCGGCCGATCACCTCACAGATCCGCCAGAACGGCACCCCATCAGCGACCAGCTCAGCCAGACGCTGCTTCTCCTGCTCCGACAACCTCGGCACGCAACACCCTCCCGATCAGACCGGACCCGATCAAAGCCGGTGTTGCGTTCATCGCCTGAGACCAAGGGCGTTTCGGGGCACCGGCGATCGGGAGGGGCTGGGACCCTGTGGGCGTGCCCATCCCGGCCGCGCCGCGCGCGGGTTCGGCCCGCTATTCCAGATCGAGCGGGCTCGTCTGCTCGACACCGCGTCTTGTCGGGGAAAAGTTCAGGCCCGACGATGCTGGGTTGGGATGGCGAGGTCGTCGTCGAGTGCGTCCGCTGGGTGCGGGTCATTTGAGCGTGGCGGCGAGCGCCTCGTCGAGGGGGGTGGCGTGGTCGCCGAGGAGGGTCGCATAGGGCGTGTGGTCGACGACGAAGTCCTCTTCGAACTCGTAGAGCATCTCGACGATCTCGCCTACGGCCGGCACGAACCGGCCCAGTAGGCGAAGCTGCCAGCGGGGTGTCCCCTGGAGGCGCAGCCTCGTGCCCGCCAGCTCGGTGGCCTGCTGGGCGAAGGCCCGTGTCGTGACTGTCGGGGCGTTGGGCACGTGCCACGCCCGTCCCCAGGTCTCTGGCGTCGCTGATAGGCGCACCATGGCCTCGCCGAAGTCGGGCACGTAGGTGTAGGTGTGGAGCCGGTCGGGGTTGCCGGCGACCCGTACGAGCTTGCCCCGGGCTAGGGGGCCGAAGAAGCGCTGGCCGACGGCCGAGTCCCCGACGCCGGGGCCGAAGAAGTCGGAGGCTCGGGCGGCGACCACCCGTAGCCGGCCGGCTTGGTGGGCCGCCTGCAGGTCACGCCACATCTGGGCCCGCACTGTGCCCTTCTTTGTGGTGGCGGTGAGCGGGAGGTCCTGGGTGATAGGCCCGTGCACGGGGCCGTAGCCGTAGAGGTTCTCGGCGACGACAAGGAGGGCACCAGCCGATGCCGCCGCGTCGACCGCCCGGGCTTGCAGCGCCGGGAACTGCTCGGGCCAGCGGTGGTAGGCGGGCTGGGCGCACTGGAAGACGACCTCGGCGCCGGCGACCGCGTCGGTGGCCTGGACGGGATCGGCGAGATCGGCCCGGCGACTGGTCGCTCCCTGCACCGACGTGCCCGAGCGGGTGACGACCGCGGGCTCGATACCCCGGCTCGTGAGAGCGGCGACGACGGCTCGACCGACGGGCCCGGCCCCGAAGACGACATGGCTTGCGGACATGGCAGCGACCTCCAACGACGTGACATCCGAACAGTGTTCGGGTTTTGTGAAGCATGCTACCGAACAATGTTCGGATAGCAAGCGGTGTTCGGGTATCGTTGGTCACATGACCGCCGCCACCCCCGCTCCCCCGGCGACCGAGGGCCGCCGAGCCCGCCAGCGGCGCGAGCTCCTGGCCGCGATCGAGGCCGAGGCCCGCCGCCTGCTGGACGACGGCGGCGCTGGCAACGTTTCGATGCGAGCCATCGCCCGAAGCGTCGGGCTGGGCCCGGCGTCGCTCTACACCTACTTCGACAGCCTCGACGACATCTTCACGCTGCTCCTACTGTCGAGCTACAAGAACCTGGCCACCGCGACCGCCACCGCCGTCGAGGCGTTCGCCGGCGACCCGCCAGCAGACCGGGCCTTCGCCGGCATCCTCGCCCACCGCCGCTGGGCCCTCGCCCACCGCAATGAGTTCAACCTCCTGTTCACCGACGTCCTCCCCGGCTACGCCGCACCCCCCGGCGGACCCACCGTCGACGCCCAGGTCCAGGTGTTCCAACCGATCCTCGACGCCCTCACCGAGCTCGGCCCCACCGATCCCAACCTGACCGTGGAACAGGCCAGCATCGTCGTATGGTGCGCCTTCCACGGTGCCGTCTCCCTCGAGGTCAACCATCACCTCGACTGGATCGACGACCCCGCCGCCACCCACGAGACCACCGTCCGCCGAGCACTCGCGAGCATCGGCGCCCCCGCACCCGCCAAAACCCTCCGCAGACGATTCGACCGCTGGGCAGCCAAGCCCTGAGCCGACGACGAAACCGACGCGCCCGGATCCCACCCCAATGACCCCGTCGCGACCGAGACCCACGAGCGCTGCACCGAGCTCATGCTCGCGGGCATCACAACGCCGCCGTCCCACCTTGGGCGATCAACTCGCCCGGGATGTTGTCGGGTCTTGGGTCGCTGCAATGATCACCGGACCGCTTCCTCCGTCGCCGCCACGTGGCGGTTCAGCGCTCACCGGCGTTAGCGGCGATCCTTGATCGGATGGCTAGCCGAGAAGGCGGGGCAGCTCACGTTTGAACTGGTTGTCGCTCTCGAACCAGTAGCCCGCTCCTCCAACGTTCCGCCACGCCTCGACGAGGTCGAAGCGGTTGTCGATCAGCAGCGCGTCTGATCGACGACCGTAGAAGCCGAGGCGGCGGAGGGCGATCTCACACAGCGTCGATTTGTCGGCGGTTCGCTCGGCGCTCGATGTCACGATGACATCGAAGACCGCCCGCAGGCGCTGTGCAGGGACCACGTACTCGCTGAAGAGGTCGGGGTTCACGGTGACCAGCGCCTGGGGCAACCGCCGTTCGGTCGCGACGCGCCACGCGGTCTCGTTGAACACGAGGAGCCGGCAACAGGCCCGTGCGTGGGCTTCAACGTCCTCGACTGCGAGACCGGTCCGGGCGGCGAGCGCGGCGAAGATCTCCGGCGACCCGACCGCCCCGATGTTCCACGCATCAGCACGGATGCTCATGACCTCAGACCATGCGGTCGGCCAGGTGGGACAGCTCTCGGGGGCGCGCAGCATCCAACGCTCGTCGACCAATGTGTCTCCGAAGTCCCAGAGCAACACGGCAGGTCCCATGACCGAGGCTCAGTGCCCGTCGCCGAGCCGGGCTAGAGCGTTTTCGTAGCGCTCGATTCGCTCGGCATTGCCTGGCGCCGCAGGAGTTCGGCGGTTGTTCGCCAGGTTCGCCTCGAGGTCAGCGAGCTTGACTCGACGGGCGACCTCGTTCATGGCCACTCGCTCGATGTAGTGCCCGTACGTCTCGCCGTCGCGGTAGGTGAGGCACTCGATCGCCGTCACGACCTCGACCGGGTAACCAGCCTCGACCAAGTCGTTGATCTCGAGGCCCGTGTCTTCGATCGCATCGTGAAGAACCGCGGCCATCTGCTCGACGGGATCGATGAACGACAGCATGACCCGCAGCGGGTGGAAGATGTAAGGCTCCGCTTCGGGTGACGGATAGCTCTGCCCGCGGTGTGCCAGCGCAGCCAACCCGATCGCGTCCTCGACCGAGGGAGATGCTCGTGGCACGCCACAATGCTACGACGACATGCCCAGCAGACGCCCCGACACCCGCGGACAGCGACCCTGCCGGCGGTAGCTGGCAGCGTGGTCTGCCAGGCGTGACAGGCTCGGTCCATGCGACGTGTCGTCATCGTCTCTGGTGCACCTGGCGCCGGAAAGTCGACCTTGGCCGGTCCGCTCCCAGAGCCCCTACGAGCGCGAACGGCTCCTCGCATTGTCTTCCCGACCCGTCGAGGTGTACTGCCGGGTGCCGATCCCCGTCGCGGCGCAGCGATACGCGCAGCGGGGCGCGTCGGTGAGCCACCATGCCGTCCACGTCGCTAGGACCCTGCCGGTCGAGGCGTTCCACGAGTTCCAGGATCCGTTCGGTATCGGCCCAGTGATCGAGGTCGATACGACCCGCGCGGTCGAGATCGAAGCGCTGGCTGCAGAGGTCTCGCTCGCGCTGCGCTCCTGAGTTCGGACGATGGACGAGCACCGCCTCGACGCCATGGCCCGCCCACCGACCCGGCGTGAGGAGGCACGGCTGTGTCGATCTCGGCATTGTGGGGATTTGCCAGTCCCGGGTGCCGAGGGGCAGCCGATCGTCACGGCGTGCCTCGAGCGGGCTCGTAACGCAGCGCCACCGCCCCCGATCGGAACTCCTGGCGCCCCACGAGCTTCAGGTCGAGCCGCTCGCTCAGGCCGGCGAACAACGTCGGCCCGTGGCCCGCCACGACGGGCAGCACGAGGAACTCGTACTCGTCGATCAACCCCAGATCCGCCAACGCCAGCGGGAGGGTCAGGCCTCCCACGAACACGCCTTCGCCAGGCTCGGCCTTGAGCTCCTGAACGGCCTTCCCCAGGTCACCCCGCACGAGCTCCGCGTTCCAATCGACCCGGTCCAGGGTGCCCGACACGACGTACTTCTTCGCCCTGTCGATCGTCTCGGCGAAGGGGATCATCCAGTCAGCCATCCAGTCGGGCCACGTTCCCGACGCCGGCCGCCGCCACGCCCCCTCCATCATCTCGTAGGTCACCCGGCCGAAGAGCAGGGCATCGGCTCGTGCCAGCTGGGCGGCCCAATAGCGATCCGACTCCTCGTCCGGGACCCCCACCCGGTGATCGCAGCAACCGTCGAGGGTGACGTTGATGGCGTATCGGAGCGGTCTCATGGGTTGCTCTCCCTTGCTGACGGTCGCAGGCACGTGGCGGACCGTACTCAGACCGACGGCGCCGCCATTTCTCATCGGCCCCCTCGGAACTGCTGGGAGGGCGCGGGATCGGCTCACCCGTAGCACCGAAGCCACCGGCGCCCTGTCCCCGAAATGCCGAACGGTGTCACGCTCCCGGCGTTCTGGGGCACTCGTCGTTGCGGCAGAATTCCGCCGCCGGCCTCTGGCCTCGAGGAGGGTGCGAGCCATTGCGGTGCTGAGGAGTCGGATCCCGAGCACCCGTGCTCGGGTCGATGCCGGTCAGGTCGCGGATCCGGCCGAGCCGATGGTCGAGGGATTCGAGGGGGATGTGGAGGTCGGATGCAGTGCCCGACCGGCGTATGTCGTTGCGGAACCAGGCGCTCCGGTGATCATGACGTCTTGCGGACGTGGACAGCGATCATGTGATCCTGGGCGGGCACCGGTGACGAAGAGCCTGGAGCACCGACACGAGCCGCCGGGGCTCTGAGAGGGGGACGATCACATGGGTGGATCGCAGATGGCAACCGACTCCAGCGTGTACGCGCGGGTCGAGCGGTTGTACTCGCCGTTGTGGCTGACCACGGTGTTCTCGCCGGAGGTGGACGCGGAGTTCGAGGCCCTCGGTCTC